>JAOUKJ010000793.1 GCA_029882675.1 Cyclobacteriaceae bacterium | reverse complement strand
TATCCCATTGTCCTTGTCTCCGGTCAGGGCCAGGGCCTCCTCAAAAGTAAAGCCGGGATCTTCTTCAGCGAGCACCTCCATATTGGCAAACTGCACCTCCTCTGTCTCCCATTCTTTTAGTGTGTTCCACTCATTGGTCTTTCTGAATTGCAACCACCATTGGGCATGTCTAGCTACATCCGTCAGGTCGCTTTTGGCCAATTGTTCCATGGCCCTTACTGCCTCCACATCTTTAATAAATCCAAGTGCCACTGTCATTCTTTTACGTTCATCAATAGCGATCTCCGCCGCTGCGGCCCTTGCATACAGTCCATCAACTGCTGCCACCGGGTGCAACCGCCAGGCCAGGGAGGCCGTGAGGTTGTCCCATTCCAATGCATTCGTATTTTCTGCACGATTTAATATCACGGGCCAAATCTCATTTTCCCGGCCTTCCAAAGCCATTCCCAGGGCCTCCAAAAACCAGGGATCCCGGCCGTCGAAGCCTTCAAGCAAGTGGCTAATGATGCCGGACAGTTCGTCCAGGGACAGATTCTCAAATTCCCTCAGGGCCAGGGCCACTTCCCGTTTCACAACAATAGAAGTATCCTTACTCAATTTTTTAAGATTTTCCAGCAACTGTGTTTGGTCCAGGTGTTGTCTAAGCGCGCGTAATGCCACATACCGGGCTTCCGGATTACGGTTTGACAATCGCTTTTCCACCTCGGAAAGGCCTTTATTCCCCAGCGCTGCCATCAGCCAGGTCGCCCGTGACCATTGGGCCGGATTTTTCGAATTGAGCAACGGTTTAATAGCTGATACTGCATCATCTCCCTTTGCTGAAAAATAATCATACGCTATGGCCTTTACATTAACAGCCGGGCTAAGGAAGGCCCTCAACATCCCCATCTTATCTGTAAGGTCTATCTCCGGGGGTTGGGGATTACTCCCCTTTGGGATAATTTTATAAATTACACCATAGCCTTCTATTTCATTCATTTGGTGCCCTCCCACTATGGGATCGAACCAATCTGCCACATAAATGGCCCCATCGGTACCCACCACGGCATCACTGGGACGAAACCACATACTGCTGTCGGTCTGCTCTTCATGCCAGATGTATTCTTCCGGCACCTGGCTGTGTGAAGAAATAAGGTCTTTGCGATCCAGCTGATATCCGGCACCCACAGGCTTAGGCTGATAACCGTAAACCACGTTTTTCCCAGCCTCCACACTCAGCACCATACCCCTGTACATATCACCGAAGAGGTCACCCTCATAAACGAGCATACCTGTAGGCGAACCCGCTCCGGCATTGTCACCGGCAGGGATCACACCCGGATCTTGCTGGTGCCAATGGGCTGTGAAATTACTTTGGTACGGACGACGGTCATACTGCCAGGTACGGGTACCGTCAGCGCTAAAGAAACCGGCGTTTCCCCCTTCCATCAGCCAGGTGGTACGGCAGGTTACTACCTGGTCGTCGTTGTCGTTTTGCCACATGTTGCCATAGGAGTCCAGGGCCGTTTCATAGGAATTGCGGAAGTTGTGTCCTACCACCTTCATCCCTGTGCCATCGGGATTAATCCGAATGGTGAGCCCTCCTACCCATACTTTGCCATCGTCACTGACCATATTGCCCTGATTTTCCTTATTGTATGGAGTACCTCCGGTATACAGGCTGCCCGATCTCAAAGTCCAGCCATCGGCGCCGGTCACTACATGCGGGCCAGCATTTCCCGTACTAAAATACCACCGGCCATCGGGGCCCGTCACCACAGAATGGAGACTGTGATCGTGATCATAGCCTCCGAACCCCGTCAGAAACACTTCCCTTTTGTCCGGCACATCGTCGCCGTCTTCATCGGTGTAGATCAGCAGGTTG
>JAOUKJ010000792.1 GCA_029882675.1 Cyclobacteriaceae bacterium | reverse complement strand
TGGTTTCCTATATCAGAAAAGACACCTTGTGCACAGACGGGACAACGCAGGCCATATATGTATACAGTCCGGGAGAAGGGGCCGGTCAGCTGCAGTTACAGTTTACCGAGACCACCAATGGAGATTATGTGAGAGACAATAGCCACATCAATGGCATGGTGTATCGTTGGGTGGAGCCGGTAAATGGGGTGGGGCAGGGACAGTACAGCCCGGAGAGAAAGGTGCTGCCCCCTGTACGTCGTAAAATGGTCAGTTCGGGCGCATCATATATGCTAACCGGCCATGAGCGTATTTTTACTGAAGTGGGCTTCTCAGGCTTTGATCAAAATAGCCTCTCCCCCCTGGATGATGACGACAATACCGGCTTTGCCATCAAGGCAGGCATGAAATCAAGTGGACGGAAAATGAAATGGTTGCCTTCCCATACATATGGCTGGTTTACCGATTTCGAATTCAATGATCAACACTTTAAAACGCTGGATCCCATCCGTTCTGTGGAGTTTGACCGGGAATGGGGAATTACAAATTCGGAATTGCTAAGTGGCCATAATGAGAATATTCTCAACAGTGGTTTTTCCCTGGGCGATGAAAAAAACAACCGGATAAACTATTCAGGGCAGTGGCGCCAAAGGGGAAACGTGGTAAATGGGTATATGCACCACATGCTGGTGGAACAGCGCCTGGAAACGGTAAAGGTATTTGCTGACCTTTATGATATGTCCGGCGAAAGTAATGGATTTCATGCCCGGTGGAAAAAAATACTGCTGGATGTTAAAAATGAAGGCCGGTATTTCCAGCCCGGATATGCATATGCATATGATAAAAATCAAAGCTATTCGCTCTCTAATGACTCGTTGATGACGGCTGCCCAGAATTACGATGAACATAAGGTCTATGTGCAGAACGGATCAACAGCCCGGAATAATTTTAATGTGTATTATAGTTACCGGCGTGACTATAAACCGTATGGAGGGGAGGAAGAGCGCGAGGATTTGGCACGTACCATTGGGGCATTATTCGACCTGAACGGCCGGGAGAGAAACCTGAAGGGCCGGGTAGCCTGGCGGGATGTGCAGTCACGTAACAGGGACGACATGCGGGTATTTATGGGTATGCTGGAAGGTAAAAGCCATTGGCTGGACAAGTCGGTTTATACGCAGTTTAATATAGACACCCGGGGTGGCTGGGAACCGGTGAGGGATTATATATATGTCGAAGTGCCTGTGGGGCAGGGCTACTATACCTGGCGGGATATGAATGCGAACGGTACCCAGGAGCTGGATGAGTTTTTTGAAGCATTAAATTTTGATGAGATGCGCTATGTCCGTGTTTTTGTGTTTAGTCAGGAAAAAAGGCCTGTGCAGGAAACCACCATAAATTCGCGTATTCATTTACGGGCCCCCGATCGCTGGACTGAGGGCGGAGGATTGAAAAAACTCGCTACTCATTTTGAAGCTACAGGCAGGTTGTCTTCCGGCGGTAAAATGACAGTAGAAAATTTATCAAAACGTTTTAGCATGCTCACACCGGGTGCCGGGTTGGATCAGGTGTTGTCGGGTAAGCAAAACATCAGGGGACGCGCTTATTTTAACCGGGGAAAAGAAGATTTTTCGATGGATGTGGGGGCTTTTCGTACCGCCATGAAAAACGGATTGATGGGGGGCTTTGAAGGGTATCGGGCAGCCGAAGATGATGTGAATGTATATCTCCGCTTATTCCGCAATATGGGATGGTCAATGCAGGCGTCCAAAGCCGAGAAACATACCTCCTCCGATGTTTTTGCAGGGCGTAATTATCACACAGAAAAGGAAAGCCTTTCCGGTTTGCTGAAGTGGTCAATGCCGGCCGGCCGGGGATTGGAAGGCG
>JAOUKJ010000190.1 GCA_029882675.1 Cyclobacteriaceae bacterium | reverse complement strand
CCTGATGCAACAGTTAGTGGAGGGCGCAAACCATCGACCAATGGTACTTTTGTAAATGGGTATAGAGTGAGTAATGAAGGTGCTTTCATAAACAATGGTGATATTCTCACTATTGGAGAAACTACATTCAAAGTCATTGTTGAATGAGTATTAAGTGTTGTTAATGTTTTTTTAAGAGAAGGTGACCAATAATTTGGCGGAAAATATCCGATAATTAAAAAAAAACTGAAAAAGTGATATAGAATCCTTATAAGATTGAATCCAGAGGTTTATCTAGGACTTGGTTTAAAGAAGAAGCACTACACATCAAGTAGACAGTACAAGATCTGGTCAATCAGAGGTATATGAAATGAGTAGCAATGTTTGGGAAGGGTGTGAAGATTGGTATAGTAAAGATTATTTTAAGGTTTTATCGGGCACAACTCCTTCTGGGCAGATTTCAAGTGATCAAATAGTGGTAAAAGGAGATAGTATATAGCCCAGGAAGTTATCTTGTATTATATTGACCTGATTCTATTAAAAATAATTCAAATAAACATTGTGGATCCAGGTCGGCAAAAAACAACTCGTAATTTAAAATAAAAAAATATATTTTTAATAATTAAATATTATAATTACTATAACCATCTCTTTATTATGTTATTATTTGAAAAAAATGCAACTATAAAAAATCGCTACCGCTTATTGAAGCAAATAGGGGCAGGCGGGTTTTCTACGGTATGGCTGGCCACCGATGAACTGGGCCATGAAGAGGTGGTGCTAAAATTCTATGCGCCTTCAACAGGATTGAATTCATCTGGTCTTGATATGTTCAGAAAGGAGTATAAGATCAATGCCGCCATCCCTGTCCATCCCCATGTGTTGAAGGCCAACTGGCTGGACGAGGTAGATAACAAGCCTTTTTTGATCATGCCATACTGTTCGGGCGGGAGCTTATTTTCGGTGTTGTCCACCAAGGTATCTGCTACAGGTGAAGGTTTTAGTTCATCAGAGCTATATCCCTTGCTTGTGGAGGTAGCAGCGGGATTGGCACATCTGCATGGCAACAACATTATACACCATGACATCAAGCCCGACAACGTACTACTGGATGGCCAGGGGCATTGTCTGCTGACTGATTTCGGGATCAGTTCGGGCCTGCGTAACACGATTACCCGAGCTACGGGCACGGCCTCCTCGCTATCGGTGGCGTATGCTGCGCCAGAGCGGTTTGATGCCCGCCCCAGGATGAGCCGGGAGTCTGATGTATTTTCCTTTGGGGTGATGCTTTACGAGCTGGTCACGGGCGAGGCCCCATGGATGGGTCAGGGCGGAGCCATGTTGAAGACGGGCGCGGCCATACCGGAACTACCCGAAGGTTATGATGGTCGATTAAACAAACTGCTGGCCTCTTGCCTGTCGGTTAATACGGAAGAGCGCCCGTTGGCCGGAGAGATTGTGTCATTTCTTAAAAATCAGGGGGCAGAGGGAGCCAAACAACCCGGTGGTGCGGGTCGTTCTCGTCAGACGGCGCGCATGGCTGAGGCCGAACGTACTACCGGCCCGGTGGGGGAGGAGTCCCGCCGCCGGACGGCTCCCGGCGGGACAGGCCCCCAAGGTGACAGTTCTGCTGCATCACTGCATAAGAAAAAGGAGAGCGGAGGAGCATTAAAATACGCCCTGGTGGCCATAGTGTTGTTGCTGGTAGGAGGCGGTACGGCCTATTATGTAATGAACGGTAGCTACGATGCCCAAGTGACCACCGAGGCAGCTACCACCGAGGCGGACTACGAAAAGCAAATAGTCCGCGCTGAGGCCTTTGAGGAGGCGGAAGAGTGGCAGAAGGCGTTGGATGCCTACCGCAGGGCTTGGGCGATGCCGGGGCAGAGCCAAGACATGGCCAAGGAGACCTACCTGGAGGGCCTTCTGTCCGATCAGTCCGAAAAGGAAGCAGCGGCTACTCGTGAGGCGACCGATCGGCAGGCTTCGGAGACAGCTCGATTGAAGACTGAAGCAGAAGAAGCACGCCGGGAGGCTGATGCGTTGCGGGCCCAATCTGCTGAGGAAGAACGATTAAGGCAGGAGGAGACAGCCCGTGATGCCGCTGCCGCAGAATCTGCCCGCCTTGCCGAAGCGCAGCGCCAGCGTGACGCCGAGGCCTTGAAGCAACGTGAGGAAGCGGCGCGCCGCTCAGATCCTTTTGCTTCAGATATGGTTTATGTATCGGGGGATACCTTTACGATGGGCTGTACTTCAGAACAAAGTAATTGTTATGATAATGAGACGCCAACGCACCGTGTTACCTTGAGTAGTTTTTCTATTTCAAAGTATGAGGTAACGCAATCACAGTGGGAGTCTGTGATGGGTGGCAACCCGAGTGAGTTTAAAAATTGCCCAACCTGTCCTGTAGAGCATGTAAGTTGGGACGACATCCGGGACTTTCTACGCAAGCTGAATTCCCAAACGGGGGGAAACTACCGTTTGCCCACGGAGGCGGAGTGGGAGTATGCGGCTCGTGGCGGGTCAAAGAGCCGGGGTTACCAGTACAGTGGCAGTAACAGCCTGAGTAGTGTGGCCTGGTATAAAGATAATTCGGGAGAGAGTACCCACCGTGTAGGCACTAAAAGTGCTAATGAGCTGGGGTTGTATGATATGAGTGGCAATGTATTGGAGTGGTGCCAGGACTGGTACGGTGCTTATTCAGGTTTCTTAGTCACTAATCCCAGAGGCCTGTCATCTGGCTCAGGCCGTGTGTTGCGCGGCGGCAGTTGGAACAACCGCGCTGGGTTCAGCCGGGTGGCCTATCGCAACGGCTACGGTCCTGGGAACCGTTTCAATCTCCTCGGGTTCCGGGTAGCCCACAGTTCTCCCTGAGCAAGCAGGCCGGAGGCCAAAAACAGTTTGGAGTGTGAGTATGGAGGGGGTTTGCCAAAAGGTGCTGAGAAGCGGAGCTACCTGCCGTAGCGGTTTTTTAAACTGAAATGTTAGCGAAGGCAGGGCGGAAAAAAAGGCAAACCCGTCGTGGATTTCCGGTGGGTAACTTTAGCGAATCGAGGGTTGTAAACTTCCGCGCAGCGGAACAAATTTTTCAAAATTCGGATCAGGTTATATACCATAGCGCTGTGGCCAGGCGCAGGGACATATGCAATTTTGAGCGCGAAGCAGGGAGTAGAGAAAAAAAGGATAGCACAGGAGTATTGAGCCTTCAATTCCTGCCCCTGCTGGAAAGGTATGCTTTTCGTTCCGCTACAGTTTTGAAGAGTTGAGTTTTTTGTCAGTCAAAAAGATTATTACATTGTAAAGCAAAAGGAGAAAGGTGATATACGATAAATTTATAAAGGTGGGTTTGTTGCTGAGTATAATCTCAGGGCAGATCTTTACTGATATCCGGGCGCAGGGTCTTACCCTCACGGAAAGGATAAAAGTGGAATATACTGTAGGGGAGTATATTCAACATCTCACAGCCTTTTCCAACGGCCAAATAGAAGGCAAGGTATTGATAGAAGGCCTCTGGGAGACCACCTCCAACCAGCTCTACAACGACCTTCCGGGCAGTAGTGGGGGCATGATAGAACTGGTATCTTACCTTACGCAGTTGCAATTGAAGGGCGGCACGGTAAAAATCCGTTTCGGGCCGCTACCCCCCCGTGAGGAAATAAGATATTTTACCCAAACACAAAGCCGCAACGGAGAGCGTGTACAGCTTCGTTATGCAGTGGTAAAGGTGGACAAGTATGTAAACGACCGGTTGCTGGACAACTGCCTTGTGGTGAATGTGGGTAACTATAAGGTGGTGAATGTATACCGGGAGTTGCCAGCGCGTGTGTCCGGTCTTCTACAATCGGGAGCGGAAAAAGGGATTGGAGGGGAGGCTCCGTCGGCGGAAGAACGCACGAACGAAAAAGATAAGTTGCTCCCTGAAGAAAAGACTACAGCACCCCATGCACTGTCGGAGGTGATTGTTGAAATTGAGAAAGATATGGTCTATGTGGAAGGCGGCAGTTTTACGATGGGCTGCACCTCAGAGCAATCAGATTGTAGAGATGATGAGAAGCCTACTCACCGTGTTACCTTGAGTAGTTATTATATATCGAAGTACGAGGTAACCCAGTCGCAGTGGGAGTCGGTGATGGGCACTGCGGTGAGCGAACAAAGAGACAAGGTTGGTTCAAACTGGCCGTTAAATGGAACTGGCCCCAATTACCCGATGTATTATGTGAGCTGGAATGAAGCCCAGGAATTTATATGGAAGTTGAATGCGCAAACCGGTGGTAAATACCGCCTGCCTACGGAGGCCGAGTGGGAGTATGCGGCCCGTGGGGGGGCAACTAGCAGGAGTTATCAGTACAGCGGTAGCAATAAAATAGGAAGTGTGGCCTGGTATAACGGCAAAAGGGCCCATCCGGTAGGTAGGAAGAGTGCCAATGAGCTGGGTTTGTTTGATATGAGTGGCAATGTATTGGAATGGTGCAAGGACTGGTATGATGAAGGCTATTATGCCAACAGCCCTGCTACCAACCCTCAAGGCCCTTCATCCTGTGAAAATCGCGTGATGCGTGGCGGCAATTTTAGCTTCGCAGCTTGGGGTTGCCGTGTGGCCCTGCGCCACAACGCCAGCCCCGGAGACCGCTGGATCACTGGCGGGTTCCGGTTGGCCTGTAGCCAGGAATAACAGTGTGAATGTGTGGTAATTCGATGCTTGATGGTTCGGTACGGCTACAAAAATTATTCTTCAAAATAATAAAACATACTTTATTTTTGTTTTCCATATGGAAATTGCTGTATAGAGAATATGAAAAATACTTAAAAATGAGTATTGACATTAGATCTAAGACTGTAATACTTTTGTGTTTATGGCGACCAAACATTCTACCTCCAATTCCCCTTCGGTTGGTCAAAGGTAATTTGCCCACATACGCAACACTTTACCTTCAAATATGGTATGAAAGTGAAAAATAAAATAAACAATTTAAGTTATATTGTTTATTTTAAAATTATAAATATTATATTTGTTATTAATCGCAATTAATAACAAATAATGAGATATGAAAGTTAATATTAAAATTGGGCTTTTGCTTGTGGTAAGTATATTTGTTCTTTCTGCTTGTTCTTCCTTTAATCCCAAACCTCAGATCAATTATGAATTGGGTCTTTTAGATATTTCAACTACTCCGAGCGAGAGAAGGGTAAATGTTTTATTTCAGGTTGTAGAAGAAAAAAACAGTGAGGTGACCGGGATCGACGGGTTAACAGAGGAAGACTTTGAGGTGCTGGAAAATGATGATTTTATTGATACCGAATCAAATATTATAATAGACCCAAACCTCATCCCCACTGAATTATATACTGTACTATTGTTGGATGTTTCAAGCAGTGTTACAGATTTTATTCAACAAATTAAAGATGCTTCTACCAAACTTGTGGAAAGTAAATTACCGACACAGGAGTTTGCTATTTACACCTTTGACAAGGACTTGAAGCTCATTCAGGATTTTACCTCTGATTTAACAATTTTGAAATCGAAAATAAACTCAATACCCTCCTCAAATCTGGAGAACAGCACTAATTTATACGGTTCTATTATCCAACTCACAAATAACTCTTTGTTCACATGGAAGGAAGAATATAATTTAAATAAAATACTGGTCAGAAACTTAATTGTGTTTACAGATGGTCGCCACAATGCAAACCCATCCATAACCCTTACCCAAACAATAAACTACACAAAAAACAAAAAAGTATATGTAGCTGCTCTTCAAAGCCCCGATTTACGGGAGGATCCCCTCAGGCAGATTGGAAACCAGGGTTATTTTCTAGCAAATGATGTAAGTCAGTTGGAAAATAAATTTAAAGAAGTGCAGGACAATATTAAGAAATTATCAGGAAGTGTCTATTACCTGTATTATACTAGTCCGATATCCGATCCATCTTCACGAAATAACAGTCTTGAAATAAAAATCAAGGACAATACCAATACGTCAAGCAACGGTACTATTAAAACATCTTTTAATAGCCTGGGATTTAACTGATTCGTTAGGTACAATGAGTTTAGAACAAGAGGATATTCTGTGTGGCGTTGATACTGGCTGGAGAATTACCGGAAGAAATGGCTAAACGGTAAAAAAACAGTAAAGTCATAATATAGAAGTCAGGGTTGACTTTCCACAAGTAGGAGAATCAATCAATGTAAATCCATAATGAGTAATGTGGTAAAAATGTTTTGTTTCATAAGGACACAAAACATTTTTCATGTATCGGATAACCTCCAGTGGGTATAAAATTATGAAAATATAGATTTTAAAACACAAATAATATGACACATATCAGTGTAAAAAAAATTCTTTTTGGAGTATGTTTTTTATTTCTAGGCATGTCAGGAGTGCATGCCCAGTTTATACGGCAAATAGCACCAAATTATTTTATGGCAGGTGTACCAACAGCCGAATTTGAATATATGAGGGCCACATCGGTCAATAAAGGCGCACAAATCCAGTCAAACTGGTGTTGGGCTGCATGTGTGCAGATGACCTTAAATTATCATGGATTGTATGTAACACAAATGGACGTAGTGACACGAATTTTTGGCTCACCGTATGTCAACAGGCCTGCCGGTCAGCGTGAACTATTAACGGCCCTGAGTGGCTGGGCCCCTGATACACGGGGGAGGATTTCTGCTATTCATGCCGATGCCAGTTTTACCACACCTCAGCAAATGGTGAGAGGACTTTCACAAAAATGGCCGTTGATTGTAGGGCTTTCAAACCCTTCAGGGGGAGTAGGACATGCCTATGTGATGACCGGCATTTATTATTCACTGGATGTTTATGGCAATCCGGTACCTGACAAGGTTGTATTGCGTGATCCCTGGCCTACGAGCCCTTCACGCCAGGAAATGAGTTGGAATGAATTTGCAAGCCGGGCCGGGATTATTATCAAAGTGTGGGTAAACCGAATTTAATTGTTTTTTTGAAAAGTAAAATTATTAGTGAGCTGGAAAATTGCCAAATATTGTCTTACATATCCGTTTGATGTTTTATTGCTTTTCTATGCTAATTATCTTCTTATTTTATTAATATGACAATACTTAAACCCAACATTTCCATAAAAAACCGCTTTGCATTGTTGCGCCATATTGGCTCGGGGGGCTTCTCTGAAGTGTGGTTGGCTAATGATTTACTTGCTGAAAAGCATGTGGTTCTGAAGTTCTTTGCTACGCAAATCGGGATGAGCGATCCGGGTATGGAAATGTTCAAGAAGGAGTTTAAGGTAAATGACGTGCTCACAGACCATCCCAATGTGTTACGGGTCAATTATATCGATGAGTTGGAAAACAGGCCCTTTCTGATTATGCCCCTGTGTAGAGATGGCAGCCTGGGCGATGTCCTGCTCCGCAATAAAGAATCAGGAAGCACCATGGACGATAAAACGCTGTATGAGGCCCTTTTGCAAATAGCTAGGGGTCTGCAACACTTGCATGCCCATGATGTGCTTCATCTGGACATTAAACCCGATAATGTGCTGATTGACGGGCCT
>JAOUKJ010000791.1 GCA_029882675.1 Cyclobacteriaceae bacterium | reverse complement strand
CCAGGCCATTTTTGAAACTGCAAAAGAGCTGTTCTGGAAATACGGCATCAGGCGGGTGACTATCGAAGAAATCTGCAAAGAGGCCGGGGTAAGTAAGATGACCTTCTATAAATTTTTCCCTAATAAAGTTGCCCTGGCCAATACTATTTTAGAAAAAATCATGGACGAATCATTGGGAAATTTTGAAGATATCGTAAACAGTGACCTGCCTTTTACGGAAAAGGTGAAGAATCTTTTCAAACTGAAACTGGAAGTAAGCAAAGACATCAGCATTGAGTTTATCAATGATGTTAACCATGGCCCCCACTCGGAATTGGTGAAATCGATGGAGGCGGCAGGATTGAGATCCCAGCGTATATTCGTGGATTTCCTTTTAGACTCCCAATCAAGGGGGCTTATTCGCAAGGGCATTAAAATTGATTTTATTCTTCATTATTTGAACTATTCCCAACATATCATGGAGGATGAACAGTTGCGCTCTTTATACGACCATCCGCAGGATTTAATCATGGAAGCGATGGATTTTCTGTTTTATGGCTTAATGCCACATCAATGAAAAAGCTGTTTTCCATAGCGGGAACCATATTACTCTTATACCCTGCGGTATCCATTGGGCAGGACACTACCGATTCATTAAAACGATCCTTCCTGTTTAAAGGCCAACTCTCTTCATGGGCGCACATCAATCCCAAAAACCCATACCCGCTCTACCTGGGAGGACGATATATTCCCCAGGCGAATTATGAGGTCGGGTTGCCAAAAAGTAGAATGGTTGATTTTGAGGCCTCGGCAAACTTGTATGGAAACACGGGGATTCACTTTTTTGATTCGGCCACTGCGGAGGGAAATATCAATCCATACAGAATATGGGGCCGGTACTCCACTGAGCAACTGGAAGTACGCCTGGGCCTGCAGAAAATTGATTTTGGATCGGCCACGATGTTACGGGCACTCCGGTGGTTCGATCAGGTTGATCCACGCGATCCCCTGCGCCTTACGGAAGGGGTGTGGGCAGGACTGGTTCGTTACTATTTCTTAAATAATGCCAATGTCTGGTTTTGGAGTTTACATGGCAACAAAAACCTGAAAGGCTTTGAAATGATCAGGTCAAATACATCCATTCCGGAACTGGGGGGAAGGGTGCAGTTTCCGGTTTCCCGTGGCGAGATGGCCTTTTCCTATCACCACCGAACAGCTGATTCAAGGGATATGGAAGGCCGGCTTCCCGTGTTTCGCACCATACAGGAGAACAGGGTCGGCTTCGATGCCAAATGGGATCTGACCGTGGGGCTTTGGCTTGAGGCGGCCTGGGTGAATAAAGATAAAAAACTGGGAATGTTTACCAACCAGGAAATACTTACTGCCGGTACCGACTACACCTTTGGGATAGGCAGTGGGTTGAATGTGGTATTTGAACACCTGTTCATGGCCTTCGATGAAAAAGCCTTTTCGCTGTCAAATACCATTAATTTCTCAGCTGTGTCGATGCGGTATCCGGTGGGTATGTTTGATACAGTCAGCGCGCTGTTTTATTATGATTGGACAGAACAGTCATTATACCATTTTGTGAACTGGTACCGCCAATTCGACCACACAATTTTATATGTGATCGCCTATTGGAACCCGGAAAGCTACCGGTTGCCCACGGCCGGTTTTACGGAAAATCTTTACAGTGGCTTTGGGCTACAGTTGATGTTTGTATTGAATCACTAGACTTTGATCATGATAAAAGTTGAATAAAATGTACGATTATGGATATCATTAAAATCAGCAATTTAGTTAAGCGATTTCCGGTAGGAAAAGGTTTTTTTACTGCCCTGGATCAGGTAAATCTCAACTTTGGTAAAGCTGAGTTTGCCGGATTGGTGGG
>JAOUKJ010000790.1 GCA_029882675.1 Cyclobacteriaceae bacterium | reverse complement strand
CCTTGAAGCCCAGGAAAAACGTCTCGAAACACTGGGCACAGTAAGACGCACTTTTGAGATATCCCAAATGGGTGTTTATAACTACGATGTCCTGCTCGATAAAACGAGAGACCTGACTGTAGAGGCCTCCTTTACACTCAATGGAGAAGAAATAGAAAATGAGGACGACCTGTTGGTTTATGTATACCTGGCTGAAAACAAGTCAGTAGTAAGATACAATAGATATGACTTTGATAAGTTTGTGCTCTATCCGGATGCCGATTACAAAGTGTTTTGTGTTACCGGCCCCGGGCAGTTGGCTTTTCTGCCACCTGAGAGTTTGAATGAAATTATTGATCTGATGCCTGTTTTGCGAAACATAGAAACACCCCCCGTAAATTTTGATATGGTGAAATATAAACATAATATTTCTACGCCAGCAGACATCATGACCTTTCTGAATGGTGCGGAGCAAGTGGCTGTTGTCAGATAAAACAAATTTATTGAAGTGAAGACTATTTTGTTTTTGTTTTGTATTGTCGGGTATCTTTTAGCAGAAGGAAAGGGCAATAGTTTGGATTTGCATATGGGGCAAGCACCAAAAGAGACGGCAGGCAGGGGGGCGGCTGTTCATGAGGTACCTGATACCTTAATGAACAATGCCAGAAAATTGGTGATTATGACCACCGTAGGTAATAAAACGATTGAAGAGAAATACAAAAGGCAGTGGCTAAAAGAGCGCAGTGTGTTGTTGTTGATCAGTCTCACGCGCCTGGCTACATTGCGGCAACCACTTATTGGTATTGGAACTCGAAAACTTACAAAAGGGGCCTATAGCCATTCTATTGATATGGCCAGCAAAAAACGATTTGGCCATTATGATTCTAATGAGCGTAGTTTGAAGTGGGATTTTAATGGAGAAAATGTAATATCCGATTATCGCAGTGCCTTTGCAATTTATCTGGGCTGGATGAGTTCCCCAGGCCACAGAAGAAACCTCCTTTACAGGGGTTTCTTCTTTACAGGTATTGGCATTTGTAAAAAAGTAGAAACAGAAAAATATATTGTTAACGGTGAAATAGTAAAGCAGTCAAGGAAAATACATGTGCTAGGAACACAATTGTTCAGGTAATATTAATTACCGCTCTACCCCCTTACCCCTCTTGCCGCTTAACATAAATCCCCTATCTTGCGCCTAAATGAACATCAACCTGACAAATAAAGTCATTCTGGTTACAGGTGCCTCCCGGGGTATAGGCCTGGCCATCGCCAGTGCCCTTGGGGAGTCAGGCGCTCGGGTGGCTATTCATTATAACAGTAACCCGGAGCTCGCAGCAGCCTTGTCAAATGAATTGCCGGGATCCGTCGCTTTTAAGGCCAACCTGGAAGTGGCCGCAGAAGTAGTCACACTGTTCGATAAGGTGGTAGAGAAAATGGGCAGGATCGATGTGTTGATCAATAATGCGGGGATTGCCTTGAGTTCACCGGTGATTGAACCGGACGAGGTCTGGCTGGCTAACTGGAAAAAGACAATGGCCGTTAATCTGGACGCCACCGGATTACTATGCAAAAAGGCCATTCCCCATTTTATAAATAATGGAAAAGGCATCATCATCAATATTTCATCCCGGGCGGCATTTCGGGGCGACACGGAAGACTATCTGGCTTACGCAGCTTCTAAAGGAGGTATAGTAGCCCTTACCCGTTCTATAGCCCGCGCCTATGGCAAACAAGGCATCACAGCCTATACCATTGCACCGGGTTTTACCGGCACAGCCATGGCCGAACAGTTTATTGATGCGTATGGAGAAGACTATGCAAAAAATGACATTGCGCTAAATGATCTTACACAACCCGCGGATATTGCCCCAATAATCGTATTTTTGGCCAGTGGAA
>JAOUKJ010000789.1 GCA_029882675.1 Cyclobacteriaceae bacterium | reverse complement strand
TGCCTGCCCGCTGGTTCGTAACATTAAAATGAACAGATGTAAGCTTTTTAAGGCCCTGGATTAGTCTTTCCCTGGCCCTTTCTGTTCTTTCCATCGAAAGTTCACTGTGGTCATAAGTGGCTCCAACGGTACATGTGCCATCATGCAAGGGTAAAATAAAAACGCCCCGGTTAAAAATCTGAGTGATCGGACGTGTAAATTCCACTTTTATGACCTCCCCTTTCACTGGTTTATAGGGCAACCAGGGAAAGTATTGGCCTCCTGTTTTATCAGGTCCGGTGCAGAATATAATTTTATCAGCGGTGAGGCCTTTGTAAGTCACCGGCCCGGTAGTAACCAGGTCTTCAGTGTGTAAGAACTCATTGTAATATGATCCTGCTTTCTTTAGGAACGCACTGACAGATTGAAGGAATAAGGGAACATCAATATAACCTGTTTGAGCCAGGGAAATCCCACCATATGGATCATATACAACGTCGCCAAAAGTACTCGTGGTATGAATGTCTTTAATGAAATCCATATATCCTTCCATACTGCTTTTTGCAATAAAGTCATTACTCTCACCCGGGGTTAAAAACGGCCGGTAATGATCCAGTTGGTGGAGGATTTTTACACGGAGTGTTTTTTCCACATCCTTGTAAAAGTTGAGCATGGTGGGCCATAGGACATCAGCTTTCCAGGTCTTTATCATATTTTTTCCGGTAATAGGATTGAATATGCCTCCGGCAATTGCTGATGACCTGTTTTTGTCGGGTTGGTCGAACACGGCTATTTTCTTACCGGACGTAATAAGTTTAAAAGCCAATACAGAGCCGGCAATGCCCTGTCCTACGATGATATAATCCAGTTTTTCGTTCAAATGCACAGGGGTTATTGATGATTTGCTTAATTTCGCGGTTCAAAGATAGGACGATGATTAAAATAAAAACATTTGTATTCAATCCTTTTATGGAGAATACTTACCTCGTATACGACGAAACAGGAGAGACATTGGTTATTGATCCGGGTTGTTATCAAAAAGAAGAAGAGGAAGAGTTGCAGAAATACATTGCGGATAATGACTTGAAAGTGGTGCGTTTGATTAATACCCACTGTCATATTGACCATGTACTGGGCAATCAGTTTATTAAAGACCTGTATGGCGTAAATCTTTCGATCCACAAAAAAGATGAAGAGACTTTGCGCTCAGTAAAGGTATATGCCCCCAACTATGGTTTCCAGCATTTTGTTGAATCTGAACAGGATGATTACCTCGCAGAAGATGATGTGGTATCTTTTGGGAACTCACAGTTCAAAGTGATGTTTGTGCCGGGACATGCGCCAGGACATATTGCTTTATACAATGAAGAAGAAAAAATAGTAATAGGAGGGGATGTGTTATTCAATGGAAGTATTGGCCGTACGGATCTTCCGGGCGGAGACTTTGATACGCTGATTAATAGTATACATACGCAGTTGTTTAAGTTGGGGGATGATACCGTTGTTTATTGTGGTCATGGAGAGAATACAACAATTGGAGCCGAAAAAAGATCAAACCCTTACTGTGCCATAAAGTGAAAAAACACATTCCAAATTTCATTACCCTTTGTAACCTCATAGCCGGAAGCGCAGGAATCGTTCTTGTTTTGGAAAAGTCTGTCTTTTATGGTGCCTATTTTATTTGGATAGCCGTTGTTTTTGACTTTTTCGATGGTTTTGCCGCCAGGCAACTCAAGGTAAAATCGCTTATTGGTAAGGAACTGGATTCCCTGGCAGATATGGTTTCTTTTGGTGTACTTCCATCGGTAATGCTCTATCAAATGATGAAAAGCCAAACGGATGTCTATTTTTTACCCTATCTGGCCTTTATTGTTGCTGCATTTTCAGCACTCCGGTTA
>JAOUKJ010000788.1 GCA_029882675.1 Cyclobacteriaceae bacterium | reverse complement strand
GTCTTTGCCAAAGATGTAGTACTTATTTTCAGGAAGTTCCTCTGGAGTAAACCAGGCCATATTTTCCACAATACCCAGAATGGGAACATTTATTTGTCCTTGCTGGAACATGGAGAGCCCCTTTTTCGCATCGGTAAGGGCCACTTTTTGTGGGGTGGAAACGATGATGGCTCCTGTAACCGGCACAGTTTGCACCAGGGTCAGGTGGATGTCACTGGTGCCGGGAGGAAGGTCAATCAACAGGTAGTCGAGCTCACCCCAGTCAGTTTCAGTGAAGAATTGTTTAAAGGCGCTACTGGCCATTGGGCCCCGCCATACGACTGCTTTATCGGATGGGGATAAGAAGCCGATGGACATCAGTTTCACGCCATATTGTTCCAGGGGAACAAGTACATTTTTTCCATTTAAGTTGCGCAATCCGGGTTGCTCGTTTTCGCAATTAAACATCGTAGGCATACTTGGCCCGAATATGTCAGCATCAATGAGGCCTACTTTGGCTCCCTGTTTGGCCAGGGCAACGGCCAGGTTTGCAGTCACCGTACTTTTTCCAACGCCTCCCTTTCCCGAGGCAATAGCGATGATGTTTTTAGTGCCGGGTAGTAGTGGTGCTGTTTCCCGCACGGTGGTGACTTGCGAAGTAATATTTACTTTGACTTCTACTTCTTCACCGATGTGTTTTTTTATTGCAGCGACACAATCGGCCTTGATCATTTCCTGCAACGGACAGGCTGGAGTAGTTAATTCTACGGTGAATTCTACCTGATTTTCACCAATAATGATGTCTTTGATCATATTCAGACTGATCAGATCCTTTTTCAGGTCGGGATCCTGAACAGTCTTTAATGCCTCAATGACGTCTGTTTCATTTATCTTCATTGCTTACTGTCGTTTAATGTAAAATTTCTGCAATTTAGCCGGATGTGGGAAATCTTACAAAGATGAATCTAATTAGTTTGCATTCTCTCCTATATTTTCGAAAGGCTTTGATAAATTTGAGGCTGTGATTAGTGATAAAACCATAGAAGACGTAAAATTACGGATTGACATTGTTGATGTAATCAGCGATTTTGTAAATCTCAAAAAGGCCGGGCAAAATTATAAAGGACTGAGCCCTTTCAATGATGAGAAGTCCCCTTCCTTTTTTGTGTCCCCGACAAAGGGAATTTACAAGGACTTTAGTAGTGGAAAAGGAGGTGATGCCATCAGCTTTATCATGGAGTATGATGGCATGAATTACCTGGAAGCCATCCGGCATCTGGCTACAAAATATGGTATAGAAATAGAGGAGACAGAATCTACGGATGAGGAACGTCAGGCGCAAACCGAGCGGGAATCAATTTATATTATATTAAATTACGCAAAGGAATTTTTCAAAAAGCAGCTAACAGATCACCCGGATGGGAAAGCGATTGGATTGAGCTATTTCAGGGAGCGGGGTTTTAACGAGGTCACCATTGATAAATTCGATCTGGGGTATAGTTTGTCGGGGTGGGATCATCTGCTGGAAGATGCCAAAAAGGCGGGGTATAGTGAGGAAATACTGGAGAAAGCCGGGCTGATCGTAAAAAAAGAAGAGAAAGTTTATGATCGTTTCCGGGGGCGCGTCATGTTTCCCATTCACAACCTTTCTGGCAAGACCATCGCCTTTGGAGCCAGGATATTAACCTCCGACAAGAAGCAGCCGAAGTATATTAATACCCCTGAAACATCTGTCTATAATAAGAGTAATGTGTTGTATGGGCTGTATCAGGCCAAACAACACATCAGGAAGGAAGATAACTGTTATCTTGCTGAAGGCTATACCGATGTGATCTCTCTTTCGCAGAGTGGTATTGGAAACGTGGTTTCGTCTTCGGGCACATCACTTACTGAAGGCCAGATA
>JAOUKJ010000189.1 GCA_029882675.1 Cyclobacteriaceae bacterium | reverse complement strand
TGGGTATTTTTGTAAATACTTATGGTACGGCAAAAGTGACATTGACAGACAGCGAGATAGCGAAGAAAGTGGAGGGTATTTTTGATATGCGGCCCTATGCCATTGAGACCCGATTGAAGCTGCGTTCCCCTATTTATTCAGAAACAGCTGCCTATGGACACATGGGACGGGAACCTGAACAAAAAAGCATTACTTTTTCAGATGGTAGTGGTCAGGCAAGGACACTGGAGGTTGAGACTTTCACCTGGGAAAAACTCGACTATGTAGATAAGGTCAAAACGGCCTTTGGATTATAACAAAAAAAAAGCCGCTGCAAGCGGCTTTTTTTTTGTTATAATAATTAATATTATTCAGTACTTCCTCCTGTACCCACATATTGGACGCTGCCACTGAACGCCATATATGGCATAAATATAAATCCCAGAAATATCAGCCCAAGTGTCATACCTACACCCTGACCATAAGCTTTTGAAAAAGCATGTATGATCATGATCAGTACTACGATATTTACAATGGGGATGAGACATAAAATAATCCACCACACAGGCTTTCCTGAAATTTGTAAAAGTACAATCAGGTTATAAATTGGAATAATAGCAGCCCACCCAGGCTGTCCTGCTTTTTCAAAGAGCTTCCACATCGCAATAATGTAGAGTACTGACAAAACAATAGAAGCAATTTGTACTTGCTGCATGATACTTTCTAAATTTTCCATAATAATTGAATGTTTAGGGTTTTTAGGGGTTAATAAAATAATTAAAATTCAATTGACAGAGCTAACAGACGGCGGGAATACCTCTCACAAGGAGGTATATTTTGCATAATACGTATAGCAATGTAGTATACACTTATTTAATATACAATAGATTGTCTGATTATATTCCCATCCATACCCCCTGTAAAACGCTAGGACAGTTTCTTAAATCTTGGTTGCAGAACACAAAATGTTTAATTTCAGGCCACAGTTTATCATGCTATATCTAACCGTTAATTTTATGAGAAGCCTTTATTTCATTTTACTATTTACAACGTTGCCATTCATTATAAATGCCCAGACAAAAACGCCTGCAGATTATTTGGGTTATGAACTGGGCGAAAGGTTTACACGACATCACCAGATGGTGGAATACTTCAACTACATCAGTAGCGTAAGGCCGAATGTTAAGATAGAGCAATATGGAACAACCTGGGAACACCGTCCACTGTTTATTGCCGTGCTCACTTCACCTGAAGATAGCGATCACCTGGAAGATATCCGCACCAATAACCTTAAAATGACTGGCCTGACGGAAGGGGCTCCCGTGGGAAAAAAGAAAGCCATCGTATGGTTGAGCTACAATGTACACGGAAATGAATCGGTATCAATGGAAGCTGCCATGCAAACACTATTTGAGCTTTCCGACCCCAATAATGCCAAAACACAGGAATGGTTGAAGAACACC
Source organism: Cyclobacteriaceae bacterium (assembly GCA_029882675.1). Taxonomy (GTDB): domain Bacteria; phylum Bacteroidota; class Bacteroidia; order Cytophagales; family Cyclobacteriaceae; genus JAOUKJ01. The sequence goes on along the minus strand of JAOUKJ010000189.1, from coordinate 6,130 downwards.
GTAGTCATTCTGGATCCTTGCATCAATCCCGATGGCCGGGAACGATATGCCAATTTTTATTACCAGTACGGCAATAAAATACCCAATTCGAACCTCGACTCCAAAGAGCACCATGAACCCTGGCCGGGGGGACGGGCCAATCACTACCTGTTCGACCTCAACCGCGATTGGGCCTGGCTCAAACAGACGGAAAGTCGTCAGCGATTGGAAAAATACCAGCAGTGGATGCCCCATGTTCATGTCGATTTTCACGAACAGGGCATCAACAGCCCCTATTATTTTGCCCCAGCGGCAAAACCGTTTCATGAACTGATCACCCCCTGGCAACAGGAGCTTCAAACGATGATCGGTAAAAATAACGCTGCATACTTCGATAAGGAAGGGTGGCTGTATTTTACCAAAGAAGTATTCGACCTCCTGTATCCCAGTTATGGGGATACCTACCCCACCTACAACGGAGCCATTGGAATGACCTACGAACAGGGGGGAAGTGGCCGGGCAGGCCTCACGGTAGAAACAGAATTTGGTGATGAACTTACGCTAAAAGACCGTATAGCCCATCACCATACCAATGGCCTTTCAACCGTTGAAGTCACCTCTAAAAATGCTGAAAGGGTAATCAGCGAATTTGAAAAGTATTTCCGCGATGCCCCCGGAAAGGCACGCTACAAATCATACCTGATCAAGGGTGATAACCCCAAAGACAAGTTAAATCTGCTTGCCTCCTTTTTGGAAGCGCATAAAATTGACTTCGGACACCCCCAAACCGGAAAAAAGACCGTTAACGGCTTTAATTTTAATACAGGAAACAGCCAAACTACAACGATTTCATCCAATGATTTGATTGTCAACGTGTACCAGCCAAAATCCACGTTGGTGTCGGTTCTCTTTGAGCCTAAAACTCAACTGGAAGATTCCATGACGTATGATATTACGGCCTGGTCGCTGCCCTGGGTATATGGTTTGGAAGCTTTTGCGCTAAATGAACGGATTGATGTGGCCGGATCGTACGATAAAAAGAAAGCGGAACAAAATCAGCAGTCCATTGACAAACCCTATGCCTGGGTCTTTCGCTATGCTTCATTTCAGGATGCACAATACCTGGCTTTTTTACAACAATCAGGGCTGAAGTTGCGTTCTTCAGAACAAGCCTTTACCGTATCGGGCAAAAACTTTCCGGCAGGGTCAGTGATCATTACCCGTAGAAATAATGAAAACCTGGAGGATCTTGACAACCTGGTGGTCGAAAGCGCTAAAAAATATGGCCGCGAACTGACTCCAACGTCAACGGGTTTTGTAGATAGTGGATTGGATTTTGGCTCTAATCGGGTGAATTACATCAAAACTCCACAGATCGCTGTTTTATCGGGCGCTCAAACTTCTTCCCTTTCGTTTGGTGAAATATGGTATTTCTTTGAACAGGAACTCGAATACCCCGTGACGATCCTGGACACGGATTATTTTAATGATATTGACCTTTCCAGCTATGATGTTTTAGTCCTCCCTCCTGGAAATTATACCCTTTTTAATGAGGATGTTCTCGGTCGGTTATCAACCTGGGTAAGTGAGGGCGGCCGACTCATTGCTATTGGAAATGCGTTGAATTCCTTTGTTAAAAAGGACGGCTGGGGGCTGAAGAATTACGCCACCGATGAAGAAAAGAAAACGGTTGATAAGGAAAAAGAGGACCTTAAAAACAAGCTATTACGTTATGAAGAGCGCGCAAGAAACGACATCTCCGAAGAGATCATCGGGGCTATTTATGCTGTAAAAATGGATAATAGCCATCCACTGGCCTATGGTTATGACCATCGCTATTACTCCTTAAAAACGAGTAGTGACCGCTATGCGTATCTATCCGAAGGTTGGAATGTGGGTGTGCTGCCAAAAGAGGCAAAGCCCGTCAGCGGTTTTGCGGGTTTTAAAGCCCGTAAACAAGTGTCTGAAACCCTTGTTTTTGGCGTTTATCCCAAAGGAGAGGGCAATGTTGTTTATATGGTTGACAATCCGTTGTTCAGGGCTTTTTGGGAAAACGGGAAACTGCTTATGAGCAATGCCCTGTTTATGGTAGGCCAGTAAAGCAGGCGGGTTAAGCTGATGTATAACATCCGTTAATTATGTGTGGGGCATTCTATAACAACAAAAATTTGCACTAATGACAAGCAAAATAAATTTCAGTAACCTGCAGGGCATTACGGGAGGAGAAATTGTAAAACAGGGGACTGATCAGGCTATTATTTACCTGCTTACCGATAGCAGAAAGCAAGTGGCCAATGCAGGTACCTTATTCTTTGCCATTGATGGAAAAAATCATGACGGGCATGATTTCATTGAAGAACTGTATCAGCGGGGATGTAAAAATTTCATCGTTGAACGCCCTTTTTCAGGACAGGGAATGCCGGATGCGAACATCATTAAGGTGAGATCAACAGTTGAGGCGCTACAACAAATAGCGACTTTTCACCGTAAATCTCAAAATGCCCGGGTAGTGGCCATCACTGGCAGCAATGGTAAAACGATTATCAAAGAATGGCTATACCAGTTGCTCACCCCTACGGGAAAGGTGGTGAAATCACCCCACAGCTATAATTCGCAGATTGGAGTGCCCCTTTCTGTATGGAACATTGAAAATCATCATGAGTTGGCAATCATAGAGGCAGGGGTTTCTATAAAAGGTGAAATGGATCAGCTCGAAAAAATAACGGATCCTGAAATTGGCATTTTTTCAAATATAGGCACAGCGCATAGCGAAGGTTTTGCCAATGAAAATCAAAAAATAGAAGAAAAAACCCGGTTGTTTATTCGCTGTAAAAAGGTTATCTATTGCAAAGACCATAAAGCCATCGACCGGGTATTACAAAAGAATGGTATTAATACACTTTCATGGGGAGAAAGCCGGGAGGCAGATATTGTGATTGGTGAAAAAATGGTTCAGGAAGGAGGGACAAAGATCGTATTGGAAGGAAAGGCGACCTTTCATTTGTACATGCCCTTTACCGATGCTGCATCCATTGAAAATGCCATGCATTGTGTTTGTTTGCTTATTTATTTGGGCTTTAACCAGGAATCGGTCAATCAGGGCCTGAGTCAGCTCCAAACCGTAAGTATGCGGCTTGAATTAAAGAAGGGCATAAATAATTGTACGATCATAGACGATACCTACAATAATGACCTGGCCGGACTGGCCACGGCCATCGAACACCTCGTCGCCCAGTCTCAAACGCAAAAAAGTATTATACTCAGCGACTTGTTACAGACCGGGCTAGCAGGCAGGGAACTTTATTCAAGGATTAATAATTTGCTCACAGCACATCATGTGCAATACATCATTGGCATAGGCCCGGCCATCTATACACACCAGGAATCAATATCGGTGCCCGGAGAGTTTTTTCGTTCTACGGAAGATTTTCTGGAACAATTCAATTTTAGTCGTTTTAATGGAGAGGCTGTTTTGGTTAAAGGGGCCCGCCCTTTTTGTTTTGAACGTATAGTGCAAAAACTCGAGCAACGCTCACACCGGACGGTATTGGAAACAAGCCTGAAAAACGTATTGCACAACCTCAACTATTATAGGGCGTTGTTACCCGCCGGAGTCAGGACGATGGCTATGCTCAAAGCCATGGCTTACGGTAGCGGAAGCCATGAACTGGGCTCCCTTCTGGATCACCACGGGGTAAATTACCTTGGTGTAGCCTACGTTGACGAAGGTGTCAGCTTGAGAAAACATGGCGTAAAGACTCCCATCATGGTCATGAACCCGGATCAGGGATCGTTCCGTGTTCTGTTGGAGTATAACCTTGAGCCTGAAATCTATTCCCTTAACCAGTTGCAGGCCCTGATCAATGTACTTGAAAAAGAGCCGATACACGTCCACCTAAAGCTCGAAACAGGTATGAACAGGTTGGGCCTTTATGACGAAGATCTCAGCCAGTTGATTTCCCTCCTGCAAAATCACCCGAATATCATAGTAGCCAGCCTATTCAGCCACCTGGTGGCCTCCAACGACCCGGCTCATGACGAATTCACTCATTTACAGGCCCGGCGATTTAGTGACATGGCCCAACATATTGAAGATGCTTTGGCGATAAAACCCTTGCGCCACCTGCTCAACACGGCCGGTATATCGCGGTTTCCGCAATACCAGTTTGATATGGTGCGAATGGGCATTGGCCTACACGGCCTGACAAGGGTGGAGGATGATCAGAAACATCTCCTGCCTGCCCAAACACTGAAGACCTACATATCACAGTTGAAAAAATTGAAGAAGGGTGATACCGTAGGCTATGGACGGGAAGGAAAAGCCCTGGCAGACACGACCGTAGCCACAGTGGCCATTGGCTATGCCGATGGATACAACAGGGCCTTTAGTCGGGGTGTGGGTAAAATGCTGGTTGGTGGTAAACAAGCCCCTGTAATAGGCAACGTTTGTATGGATATGAGCATGCTGGATGTAACCGGACTTGGAGCCCGGGAAGGTGATGAAGTGGTGGTCTTTGGTCCGGGCATGCCAGTCAATGTTTTGGCCAATACCTTAAATACCATCCCATATGAAGTACTCTCGGGCATAAGTGAGCGGGTAAACAGGGTTTATTATATGATTTAAATGTGGTTAAATTTTCCGACCCAGCGGGGCGGAAAAACAAAAGCCTCCATTTGATACACCGGGGCAGCGTCCCGAAGTAGTTCATTAATCTTAATTGAGCGGATTATTCTCAATAGAATATTTATTTGTCCTTCTCCTTTTCATTTCTGCCCTTTTCTTTTTCCTTTTCTTTTTGTCTTTTCGAACGGGCCCGCTTCCTTTGCCTTTTCTTCTGGTCTTTTCCTTTTATGATCACGGCCCTTGCAGATATGCCAACCTGTCCGTTGTACCATGGCTCGCGACCCACCACATTGAAATTGGGTTTATAATCAATGGAAATATTGTATTTAAGCAGAGTGATCTCTGCACCCACCACCAAATCGGCACCCATCGTGGCATTACCAAAGGTAGTAATGATTTCCCCGGTAGCGGTATCATCTATCCGGCTTTCCTCGGTTCCTGCTGAAAACCCAGCTCCGGCATATAAATTTAGTCTTTTGGTGAGCAGGCCATGGTGGCCCTGAAAAAGGGCATGAAAGGTGGTGTTGTGACCAAAGTCAGACTGGAAAATACCCTCTATGGTTAAATTTTTTCCTATTCGCTGCTGAATCGAAAGCCCCGCAGTACGGTAGTAATTGGAATTTCCCAAACGCAACCCCAGCGCAGTCACATAACTCTGCGCCATCACAGATCCCAAACTGCCTAAAACAATAAAACCAATAACTGCCAGAAATCTCATATTTTGTAATTTATATTCACCTTGTTTCTTCCCTGCAAAATACCTGCCTGTTTTTACATGTGATCCAACACTTCTCCGGATACATCATGGTATTCCCCCATACATTGGGCCGTAAGGCAGGAATGAATTGGTAAAAGGTATATTATATCACCAATGTTATATTTTTCAAAGACCTCCTGTGTGGCTTTAATCACTCCGTGTTCCTGACTAACAGACGTAACATAACAGCCATCAGTAGTCCGGCCAAAGACTTTTACGCCTCCTGGAAAATTAAGTGCATCCTTGGATAAATGGATAGCTCCACCATAAACGACCAATTCCTGCCGGGTGGCATTTTTTGAAATAACAGGACATGCCAGTTTCACGGCGATATGTTTCTTTTTACAACTGCCGGTATGTTCCTGGGCCAGATCGTAAAACACAAAATTTCCGGGACTGATGGAATCGATTCCTTCAAAAACCTTCACGCGGCTACAGCATGGTGTATCGCCAATATTGATCTCGAGATGAGGCCATTCGATTATATACTTGCTGCGTAAGGCCATCATCTTTTGATGCAAGTCATCGTAAACTTCCATAATTTCTTCTTCGCCATGACAGGCATATGAATGCCCCGCATGTGAATAAAAGCCTTTCAATGTCAGTTTTTCCTCCTGCCGGATCACCTCAAGGGTGGCATCCAGTGTTTCAGTATCAGCAGTATCAATGCCTGTCCGTTCGCTGCCCGTATCTATTTCTACCCATAAGCTACATTCATTTTCCAGATTTTGTGCCAGAAAACGGGCTGTGTTGGGATTGTCCACCATAAG
>JAOUKJ010000188.1 GCA_029882675.1 Cyclobacteriaceae bacterium | reverse complement strand
GGCCCCATGCATCCGCGGCTACACGAAGTGCTCAACGATGGCACGATTAAGAAAGAGCGGGAAGCTTTTTTATGGCAGACGAAGTTTCGGAGGTAATTTATCCGCAGAGACAGGAGGGTGGAGGAACAGATGGCGTGCCTCATGGTTAATGACCGGCGAAATTTCCCAATCAGGTTATCTGTATGTGTATTTGAGTATGGAACAGACCCCGGCTGCACTGACAGGCAGGATCCAGGAACTACGATGTGTATTTCCCTGCCTGCCTCAATTAATTACGACATTCAGGCAGGCCCTCTCCACCGGAAGTAATTTTCCTCCAAAATAGAAATTCAACAAATCATCTTCCGGCTGAGAGGGGAGCAGAAGTCCGAAGGTTTTCATCCGAAACTTCGGATGGTTCATAAGAATCTTTTAAACAGCATTATCTCCGGCCCTCTTCTCCACAGGTGAAGAAGGGCTTGAATACCTAAAGAAACAGACAGACCTTGGAAGGGATGAGGCTTGCCACGTAGCAAAACAGCTCTTCTCCCTATCTTCGCGCCATGACCCGAAACTCCCACGACACCGCCCTTAAACACTTGATCCGACTGGATTGCGCCCAGGCCTTCCGCACCTGCGGAACCTGCCCAGCTGCTCCTTTCAATCCCCCGAAGTTGTATCTACCGGTGGAAAAAGGAAAGCCAGACAAATACACCGTCATTCCGATGATCCTGAGGCGTTGAGAACCAGAATCGATGAAAACAGAGGCAAGAATAGATGTACCAGGTGTGAGACACCATAAAAACCACAGACCAAGTTGTAGGTGAAATGAAAATATCCTGTATTAAAAACTGACTATAGCGACAATTTTAGAAAAAACGACCAATACAGAGAGTATTGGCCATTTTTCTCTAATAAGAGACAGTTTTTTTATAGAATTATAATTAGATAAATAGTGATACATATATTATATTCAATTATATTTGGAATTAACAAAAAATATAATTATAATTGTATGTGTTGATTCAAATCTATAAAAATATGAAAAAGGCAACGTATACAATTTTTTTATCTCTATTCCTTTTTTATGGCTCGGTTTACGCTCAGAATTATTTTCCAAGTTCAGGTAATGTAGGTATAGGAATTACATCCCCCAATGCATTCTTAGATATTTATAAAAGCTCAACGTATTCTTATCCACTTCTTGAGTTAAGTTATCCATGGGATAAAACGGAATTAGTTAGAGTTTTAAGAGGAACGACAAGAATGCTAACATTTGGAAATGGTGGTGGATCATATAGTCATGGTACAATGAGTTTTTTTCGATCAGGGATTAGTGCTCCAAGATTGCAAATAAGTGCTTCGCCACTAATTCCAACATTAGAAATTGACTATAGCTATAGCAGCGCTTCTGGAAATATAGCATTAATGTATACTGGTTCAATTTCTGGTGGTTTAGGAACAGGAATAGTTGGGGTTGGTTCTTTTATTAATGGTAACACTTCCCAATATGTTTACGGAGTTGTTGGTGACGTAGGATCAGTTAAAGGTAGTTATACATCAGCCGGAATATTTGGTGATGCAAATAATGGTTCATCAGTACAATATAGCGGATATTTCAAAGGTAAAGTTGCAACGGAGGGTCAATTTGTGGAAATTTCAGATGGAAAATTCAAAAGCAATATTTCAAAACTTGATACAGGAATGATAAACCAAATTAAAAAATTGAAACCTAAGAAGTATACCAAATTTGAATCAGATGATTTCGATTTTGGTTTCCTGGCTGAGGAGGTAGAGAGTGTATTTCCTGAATTGGTAGTTCATGGAAAACTACTACCAAATCCAAATGACTCAACCGGAAGTAAGGTTGAAGATGCTCTAATGCTTAACTATAACGGCTTAATTCCTGTCTTGGTTCAGGGAATGCAAGAGCAATCTGCTATGATTGAAGATTTGCAAAGTCAGCTCATTAAATTAAACCAGATTAATGGTATAAATTCAGTAGTTTCCAGTGGAGCAGAAAATGGAAGAATTTTAGCCATATCTCCAAATCCTACTAAAAATAACACTACAACTATTTACTTTGAAATTAATAATGGTTCTGATGTAATGATAAGGTTAACTGACACTGGAGGAAATGAAGTAAAATCTTATGAAATTTATGACCTTGGTCTTGGGAAACTTGATATTGAGTTCTTAGGTTTAGATGATAATAGTATTTATATAGTATCATTAATAATTGATAATCAGAATGTACAGTCAGAAAGGATACTTTACGGTAATTAACATGAAGAACCTCATTTATATATTATTAATCTTTCTTTTTATCCAATGTAAGGAAGAATATAGTGAATCTTGTTGTTATACTTTAGATGGGCAAAGGGAATTCGGACTTTCTAAAAGGAAATGTGATGATTACAATAAGCAAAAGAAAGATGGAAAATCGTGGCAATTTTCTCTTAATGGTTGTCCAGTTCCTGACCCTCCTGGCGGTGATTAAAATCATATTTTGTTTTTGAAAATAGCTGTCAGGAGGGAAAAATTCATAGCCAATGAGGTGACTTTTCCAATGTTCACCATCGTTTTCATAGCTAATTTTCTGCTTTGAAAACGATCCTTTAAATTGTTGATGATTAACCCAAAAAACAATATCTGCTTTGTAGGCAGGACGAGACAAATATCCAGCTTTCCTGCCCCACAATCAGGCCTTCTGATGCTGTATTCGGCGATTGTTTTAAGTGCTGTAGGAGTTGGGGTGGGTGGTGTTTGAAAGTTACGTAAGTTTTTTTTAGAATTATCGGAGGATTATCAGGGGCGGTTATTATTTGTCTCCGTAATGTCCCCAATGAGTATTGGCACGCGGATATTACCATATTCAAAACTCTTGATGGATTAAAGCATCACATGCTGTTTTGGTAATTCATATGAGATTTACTTCGCCGATAAATCTGCACACACGAGTTCTTTGTCGCTGCGCACAAAAACGTGCCTGTTGGCAAATGCCGGGTGAGCCCAGGTCACGCCGGTCCCGCTGCGGTTCAATTGCACTGTTGTAGGCTCGATCAGCAGTGCGCGGCTGATTTCATGAAATCCCTTTTCCGAAAGTTCGGCGATGATTAACTCTCCATTTTCATTGAACATATAGGTTAACTCTCCATTTTGTACAAAATGGATATTGGCCCATCGCGCTTTTTTTACAGCCGTCAGGTCTTCCCACACACGGTCGCCGGTGAGCAATTCCAGGCACCGCAATTCGCCATAACTGTCAACCCCAAAAATATAATCTCCCTGTATTAAAGGAGTAGAAATTATACAGTGCAGGGCATCCGTGACGCGTTCACTTTTGCCCTGCCGGCGCCAGACCCTTGTGGCCGCAGGTTTTGTATCATCGAGTTTCAATAGCATGGAGCCGTCATAAAAACTGCTGACAAAAAGGTAGTTATTTTCGATAACCGGGGTGGAAATGTTTATGATCATTTTTTGCTGAACAAATTGCTCAGACCAATACACCTTTCCGGTAGCAGGATCCATGCCCACCACATTTTGTCCGGTCCAGACCACCACCACTTCGTGCCCTGCCTGTTCGATCAATATTGGTGCAGAATAGGAGGCATCATCTGCCAGATTTCGCCAGATTTCTTCTCCATTGTGTTTGCTCAAGGCGATTACGCCGGCATTGTTCACTCCACCGATGTTCAAAATGATATTATCATCCACAATCAATGGCGACCCGGCAATGCCCCAAATGGGCATCCTGATTTCATAATCTTTGTTTAAATCCCGCTGCCAAAGCACCTCGCCGGTCTCTTTTTGAAAGCAAAACAAATGCCCCATAGTGCCAAGGGAGTAGGCTTTGTCTTCATCGATGATCACGGAGGCACGTGGGCCGGCAGGATAGCCAACACCTGAATATTCACACGTATAGCTATGAGTCCACAGGGTTTTGCCAGTTTCAGCATCGAAACAGAGCACCCGTTCAGCCTGTACGGAATCAGAAAGGCGGTCGGTGAGGTAGACCCTGTTGTCTGAAACAGATGGGCCACTGTATCCGGCAGAAACCGGCACGCTCCATTTGAGATCCAGCCGTTCCTTTTCAAATTTTTTCACGATACCTTTTTCATGCCATTTGCCATCGCGTTTGGCTCCGCGCCAGTCCGGCCAGTCATTGCCTTTGTCCAAATCTGAACAGACAAAAAATATTGCAAAAAAGATGTGAAGGAAGTTAACAGCCATGATATTGTATATGTGTTAAATAACTAATGCCTTGTTTTGAATATTGAGACAATATCAGCAAATTTTAATGAAAAGAAAAATTACAATCTGATCACGTCGCTTCTCTACGACACTTTTGCCTTTCAGGCAGGCTTTTCTACCCCTAAAAAAGACCTTCGGATACTGGATTCAGCGATTGTTTTAGAGGCAGCAAGAGTTGGGATAGATGGTATTTGATCCGAGGGGCGGATAGCAGCGGGGTAGGCCTCATCCCAAATAACCGCAAATGGAAAATATATGGCTGGAATCCCCTGAAATTCGAAAAAAGGAATTGCTAAAACTCCTTTTCCCCAAATTCACTTTTTATAAACTTCGCCTTGTTTTTGGCCTTATTAATCACATAGCTCAAATTGACCATAATCATATCTACCTCATATATGTAGTTTGTAGTAGTGTAAAACTCCCCCTGGCGCCAGGTAGAAATTTCCTGTTCGTTCGTGTCGAGCAGACCCATGTCCATATTAAGCCATTGGACTGTAGCAGTAAGGCTGTTGTTCAGAAATGATTTTCTGATGGATAAATTGGGCGATAAATACCGGGAGTCTTCTCCCTGTGCAGTGTTCCTGTTGGAGATGTAGTTCAGGGCAAAGGTCATGTTGGCTGTTTTTGAGAAATCAACAGTAGTATTGGCATTGATAGAATAAACCCAGGCGTTAGTGTTTATAGGCTGGGCGTCAAATGTGCCACTAATTATATATTTGTAAATGTTAGCTCCGTAGAATAATTTCCAGCCATTTACAATTTTAAATTCTGACCCATATTCTACTCCTGCGGCTGTTCCTGTTCCTACATTGGAGTATATCCTGTTTAGAATACTGTCATTGTATACGGTATTTACCCGGTTGATCAGGTTTTTCACATGCCTGTAATACCCGGTGGCATACAGGGAGTTTTCTCCGAAATCCTTTACTACACCAACCTCCACGAGGTCGATAAATTCGGGGAGCAGTTCGGGATCTCCCTGTTCCAGAGTTTCCGAATGCTCGCGTTCAGGGAAAGGATTCATCTTAAAGGTGGTGGTGCGCTCTACCCTTTTGCTGTAACTGGCTTTAATGTGAAAATCGTCTCGGGGAGAGTACATGATATTCGCAGAAGGGTAGGGCTTAATAAAATCGTAAATATATGAGGTGTCTACCAGACCTGCTTTGTCGGTCATGTCCAGCTGACGATCCATAGCTTCCACACGTATACCAAGGCCGTAATTCACCTTACCTTTATCACCTGTCAGTTGACCGTAGGCCGAATGGATGCTTCGCGATAAATTTACTTTACTGCTAAAGTCAGGCACGAGCTCAAACTGCCCGGTAGTATTATTTTTCCTTTCATAATAGAAGTCACCTGTATGGTCAAGGTTCCTGTATTGATATCCCATATCCAGCTGTCCTATTGGTAAGGGTTTGAGTTGGTAATTGAGCATGTACCGTGTACCGTGCAGCGGGTTGTCGTTCGAATTGCGTTCGTCCTGATAAATAATGTTGGTTTCAGGCCACCCGAGGTTCAGGTTAGTGGTAGGGCCTCCCAGCATGGTATATTCGAAAAGCAGAGAAGTAGAGATTTTTGATTCATTGTTAAATATGTGTTCGTAATCAATACTGCCCAAAGCAAAGTCACTCCGACGAATCCGGAGATTTTCGTTATAGTATTGCATACTGTGAAGGATCTCGCCAGTAGATTCCAGAACAGAATGGTTGTTGTAATAGACGATGTCTGCTGTACGGTCTTTGGAGCGTTTGCCAGCATAGAATCCCAGGTTGAGTCTGGAGGAAGATGAAGGAGTATAGCCAATATTGAGCTTGCCCGAATAGCTTACCTCATCAAAGCTTCTCTCCCCGTCAGAGGGAAACTGCGTTTTTATTCCGCTGATGATCGTATACACATTACCTACCCTGCGGCCGGAGATGTCGTTGCGCAGGTAGCTGGCACCGGCTGATAAATCCCATTTTTCTTTTCGGTAGTTCAACGTGAAATCAGCTCCGTGGCGGGGTGCTTTTTCTGCATTATCATAATCTTCAATGCTGGGCATGCCAATCTTCGCATTGACCATGGCATACAAGCCATCTGTGGTTCCCTGTTTGGTAATGATGTTGATGATGCCTGCCTTCCCGTCCGGATCATACTTAGCCGATGGGGTAGTAATTATTTCAATATTTTCAATAGAGTTTGCCGGAATTTGATTCAGCACAATGGCGGGATCAGTCTGAACCGGCTTGCCGTTGATCAGCATCACAAAACCGCTGCTTCCCCGTACACTGATTTCTCCCATGGCATCAACAGTTACTGAAGGCATGTTGCGCATCAGGTCTGTGGCTGTACCTCCTGCGGCAGTCTGAAACTGGTCGGCAGCAAATACCTGGCGGTCAATTTTATGGATGGTAGAGGCTCTGTCAGCAGTAACTTCTACTTCTTCCAAAAATTGTTGATTGGGAGATAATTTGATAACAGGTAGAGCAATGGACTCATTTTTATTCAGGTGGATACCCTGTATAGTTTGTAGGTCATATCCCAGAAATTGGGCCGTAAGATAATATGCGCCGGCTTTCAGGTTGCTGATCGTGAAAGTACCATCGTTATTCGATACTGTTCCATTGACTAACGAGCTATCTTTTTCCATGTATAGGGCCATGCTTGCATACTCAATAGGCTGATCAGTAGTCATGTCCATTAGTTTTCCGGATAAGGATGATTGGGCGAACAACACTGAAAAAGGGGCCATGAAGGCCAGAAAAGTAATGATTAATTTCATGAGGTTAAAAAATTGACTCGCAAAGGTAGGAAAAAAAAGTTCAAATTGGCTTTTACCTTTATTGAGGAAATTTTTCGAAAGCCTGGCCCTCAATCGGAGCCGCTTGATAAGGACACCGATTCATTGTATCAGCACACTGGAATGTTATTGCGCTGTTATCGTAAAACACATCTCAAATAAAAAGCCAGATGAAGGATTTTGAAACATTTAAAACGTTTGCTTAGAAATCCAAACAGCCGGTTATTAACATCAATGGCAAGGCCGTAATCTGTCCACGCGTATCCTCCAAAGACCAGACGGACAACAATGCCAGCCTGGAGACCCGGAAAAAATACTGCGAGCACCTTCCGTTGAAAAAAATTGCACGGTAGGCCTCTTGCGGGACGGCCTACACCGGCTATCTGGTAAAAAAGAACGGGAGCAATCTTGATTATTCCCGTTTAGTAGCGGGTTTTAGGTAAATAAAATGGCCTTCTGATGCTGGATTTGGCGATTGTAATAGAGGCGACAGGGTTCGGGACTGGCACGCCGATATTACCATATTCAAAGCGCTGGACAACGCAAAACACTATATCTATCGGGTAG
>JAOUKJ010000787.1 GCA_029882675.1 Cyclobacteriaceae bacterium | reverse complement strand
GTCCGCGTTTTGTCCCAGGCTATACGGTGCGGGTAGGGGAGGTCTATCATGGTCTGATTTTCCCCCACTTCACCATAGTAATCAGTCAGGGTATCGGGGGATTGTTTTGGCCAACGGTGCGGATTCAGGATGGGGATGTCTTCCGGACGCCATAGCGGAGGCCTTTTTCCCATTTCGGAAAGGTGGATTAGCTCTTCGTAAGCGTATTGTGTCTGCGGGCCCCAGTACCCATCAACAGGCCCGGCCTCGATACCGGCATGATTGGCCGTGAGTTGTATGTAGGCCGTGGCCTTCCTTTTGTTGGGGAAATTTTTGGGGATGCCCGAAACCCGGTTAAGTGCTTTTATTGTTTTTGGACCCAGGACACCATCAGCAGGCCCCGGATCCAGCCCCTCTTTTTTTAGTTGTTCCTGAATGAATTTGATGCGACTTTTCATGAATGGGAGTATGTTATAAACGGATTTAAAATTAGGGGTGTGCATTGTTGGGCGCAATACCGTTAAGTGGGTATTTTTTGGAGATACAGGAAGTATGCGTCAGGAAAAATGAACAAAGAAATAACAGGTATTGCGATGAGGGAAGAAAGCCCGGGAACAAGAGCGGGAATGAGGAGGTAAGGAAGTAAGAAGGAATGAGATGAATATTTTGTATCACCACGAACATCATATTTCTAAATGCTAAATCAGCCCATGTCAGTTTTTGTACAATTTTAACTTAAATACCTTTCAAACTGTTTATTATCTTTACATTGACATAAAAAACGAGGTAAAATGAATAGGTATTGGATTTTTTTGGCGATTATTATTCTGAGTGCCAATGGACGGGCACAGGTGGCTAACCAGGACAGTTTATTGCAGGTAACATACAAAGCAGGCCTGGACAAGTTATCGGCTGAGGACTACAAAGGAGCCATACTGGATTTTGACCGGGCGATAAATTCAGGTTTGAAAGATAAGGAAGCCCTGCTAAAAAGGGGGGTAGCCAAATACCACCTTGAACGATGGGAGGAAGCTAAAAATGACCTGGATGAGGCCTTTAAAGCACGAATCAATACCGTGGAACTTAGCTTGTACAGGGGAAAAGCAAAATATCAGCTCAAAGATTTTAAGGGGGCTTCATTTGATCTCGAAAATGCCATTAAATCAGGATCCACTGATGCGGAAGCCTATTTTTTTCTGGGCAACGCATTGTATAGACAAGATAATTTTGCCGGCTCGGTGACTAATTATGAAAAAGCAGCTGCAGCCGGGTGGAACGATGAAACCCTTTTCAATAATAAAGGAAAAGCTCATTTTAATTTACAGCAGTACAAAGAGGCAATAAGCAGCTATGACCAGGCCCTGGCAAAGAATTCAGACTATGAAAAGGCGCTGGAAAACAGGGCTGAGGCAAAATATATGGCTGAAGATTGGCAGGGGGCTGTTGATGACTATGCGGCTATTCTAAGTAAGAAACCAGGGGAAAATGAAATGCTGAATAATAAGGCCAGGGCATTGTATGAGCTTAAAAAATACCCTGAAGCAGCAGCAGATTTTGAAAAATTGATTGCCAAGACCGGTGGTGATGATCAGGCTTATCGCATGATGGGATTGTCTTATTATGGTCTCGAAGATTTTAAAAAAGCGGCTCCTTCATTAAAGAAGGCCTCAGGCACTTTTTCGAGCGACAAAGAATTATGGGAAGCATTGGGTAAATCGAGCTACCTGGCCGAAAATTATAAAGATGCGGCAGAGCAGTTGGATATGGCCACTAAAATAGGAGTGGACGATCAGGACACCTGGTTGTATTTGGGTAATGCCTTTTTTGCTATTGAGAAAGCAGATGAAGCAGCAGGCGCACTGAAGAAGGCTTTTGCCAAAGGAGCGTCAGATTACAATGCATTTTTC
>JAOUKJ010000785.1 GCA_029882675.1 Cyclobacteriaceae bacterium | reverse complement strand
ACATAAAAGACATATTAAACTAAAAAAAAACGGGAATTAGAAATCATTCGTAAGTATGTAAAAATAAAAAATAAAAAATACCGAAAATAATAAGTAGCAGGTATTATTGCTTATGATTAAGTTTAATGGTGAATAAATAAGTATAATTACGTAGTCAGTTTAAGGTGATTTGCAAAAAAAGCTTATCATAATTTACGCATTATTATTAACTTTGAGTTTATGCGTATATTATTGGTAGATGATCAGGAAATAAATGTTTTTGCCTGGAAGGTAATACTTGAATCCCGGGGAGTGGATGTGTTAACAGCAAACAATGGGAAATCAGCAGTTGAGTGCATAAGTGAAAATACAGATATTGACATTGTATTTATGGACATAATGATGCCGGTGATGGATGGGTATGAGGCCATGGCTTACATCAGGAATGAGCTAAACAAAAAGGAATTGCCCCTTATTGCCATCACCGGAAGTAGTATGCCAGAGGATAAGAACAAGTGTCTGGAATCAGGGGCTACTGATTATTGTGTGAAACCTGTAAGTATTACAGACATCATTCGTTTGATCAATAAGTATTCTCCCTCCTCAAATCAAATCGTACTGTAGTATTTGTACGTGCATAAAAACTATACCAGAAAATGATGGTTTAAAAAGCTGAATTCTTTTTGTGTCAGGTCAGGTCAATGTGATGTAGACCGTTTGTCAGGGCCTGATTCCAGGATTTTATGATAGAACTATCAATAAAAGGATCAAATTCGGCAATAGCCGCAATCAGGCTTTCCTTCCAGTAAATACTGATTTCCAGGTCATTTTCATTAAAGGATACTTGTTGAAATTCGTTGCCTGGTTTTGCGGAAAAACTTTTCTCACTTAAACTATCCTGTAAAATTTTATTTATACTTTGCTGCCACTTGAATTTTTGCTTACTGAAATTGGCTGTGCCCATTAAAACCTTAATTGCCGGATGGCTATTGATGAATATCTCATTAAACCGGTCTACAAGATTCCCGCCGGAAATGGCTCTTTCGTAACTTTCTTTGATTAAAGCAGGATCTGCTTTGGCAATATAGTTATATTTGATGTAAATTTTCTCAGCCATTACTCTGTTGTTTTGTTATAACCCGCATTGATTTATTTGTCTTGCAAATATACCAATGGGTATTTTTTATGAACGTGAGTAAAATTTACATTTATTACATACGTTGGAACTTGAGTACAATAAAAACATGTTTAAACAAATATGTGGATTGATGTTTGAAGGCGGGAATAAGGGGCGAGATGTTTTGGATTGCTGATAAAATAAACAATATTGACTTAAAGTTTTATAATATGCCTTTTTAAACGGTTTTAGTCCCTTTCCAAAGCAAAAGATCATGAGAAAATCTGTCAATTATTTATATATACTACTGATGGCGGGGGCTTGTATGACCTCAGGGCCGGAAGTAAAAATAACCGTATTGTCGGCTCCTGCGGGTGATAAGTATTGTGAAATTGTTGAAAAAGGGACTTCTGTTATCCCAAATGGGCGTTTGCTTACCCCTGCTGGCCGGAATATTATGGTGGCACCACATCCTTTTGGATTGAAACTTAGCTCAGACGGAGATATGGCAGTCACAGCGAACTCAGGTACCAGTCCGTTGTCTATCAGTATAATTAAAGGCCTGAAGTCACCTAATCCGACCGTGCTACAGATCCCTCCCGGGCCGGGAACAGACAAAGGGATATTGGAATCAGTATTTATGGGTATTGCCCTTTCGCCGGATGCCGGACGCGTATATGTTTCCGGTGGTCAATCAAACAAAATCATCATATTTGACACAGCAAATGGTACAAAGCTGGATAGTATAGATTGTAGTCGTGCCGCAGATGGTTATTCAGTGACCGATGGCT
>JAOUKJ010000187.1 GCA_029882675.1 Cyclobacteriaceae bacterium | reverse complement strand
AAGGATTTACACAATATTCACAAAGACGTGTTTGTGTATCATGAATTTTAGCTGTGTCCTCCGTGCCATCTTTATGCGCTACCGGATGCCTCTGAAGTGGCTAATCCGCTAAAACTTCTCTAAACCTTTCACAAACGTATGTCCATAGGGGTAGCGCTGTGGCCTTGACAATGTTGCATTGGCCTCATCATCATTTTTAAAGCGCTCATTGATCGGATCCCAATACAGTTTTCGGGGTATCTGCATGGCCGTATGGGCAATGAGGCAAGTGCTGCATGAGCGGTGAGCTACCTCTGCCGGGGCAATGGTCAATTCCCGGGATTTGATGCAGTCCAACCAATTGCCATGCTGCTCTGCACTGTGGTAGAGGTGTATTTCATCCTTACCAATCTCCGACTTCAATATTTTGTCGTTGCTGGCGCTAAAGGCCTCACTACTCTGAGCACTTTTCGGATCACTGGCCGTGACACCTACATTGCCCCTTGAAACAAATATCCAGCCTTCAGTGCCTTCAAAACGCACGCCGTTGGTAAACTCCGAGCTGATAATCATCTCCACACCATTGGCATATTTGGTCTCGACGCGGAAGTCGCCGTGGACGTTCCACATCCCGGACTTCGGAAATAGGGCAGTGCCCTCCAGTTCTATGGGCCCGGTAAATTCAGTACCCATACCCCAATGGGCGGTGTCGATATGGTGGGCGCCCCAGCCCGTGATCATGCCGGCTCCAAATTGCTGAATACGCAACCATCCCGGCCGACTGTAATCTGCCTGAGGATGGACTCCTTTTTCTGTATAATACGTTTCCGGCGTAGAACCCAGCCACATATCATAATTGAGGTTTTCAGGCACGGGCATCTCGGGCCATTGCTCACCACCCGGATCAGTGCCCAGGCCTACCTGTACGGTTTTCAACTCACCGATACGCCCGTTTCTCACCAGTTCACAGGCCCGTTTAAATTGCGGCCAGGGGTTGGCAGAGCGTTGTTGACTACCTATCTGGAATACCCGACCCGTCTTATGCACCACATTGCTCATGGCGCGTCCTTCTTCTACGGTCAGCGAAGCCGGTTTTTGTAAATAGATATCCTTTCCGGCAATGGCAGCCTCAATGGCCGGCTGTGCGTGCCAGTGGTCGGGTGTACTGATAATTACCGCATCAATGTCTTTGTTCATCAGCATTTCCCGGTAATCTTCATAGACCTTTACATCTACATAGTTCTTTTTCTTTTTTTGCTCAGCATAGGTGTTTTCAATGTACGACTTGCCATGATTCGCCCGGTTACTATCTACATCTGCTACGGCGATTACCCGGGCGACGTCGTATTTCAGCACTTCCTTCAGGTCATGGTCTTTGGCTATTCGGCCAAATCCGATCTGGGCAATATTGATCTTGTCACTGGGTGGATTCTTGCCAATCACTGATGCGGGCACAATGGTAGGTATGGCTATAAGTCCTGCTGTAGCGGCAGCCGACTTTTTCAGGTATTCGCGACGTGTAATTCCTTTCATGTTCATTCTATTTTAATATTTTAGGTTAGTCAATCATTAAAAACCAGTACCTCCTCTTTCCTCCCTCCTCTTTTTATTCAATATCCAAAGTCTTATATCTCAAATCTATCAATGCCTCCCTTGCATCACCCATAATAATCCTCCCAAAAGGTGTCTTCTGAAAACCGGGTCATCATAATGATGTATATGGTGGCCCAGCGAGGTATACCAGCTTTTTCCCCCATCGTACTCATGATACCAGGCCAGTGGAACGGCATCACCAAAGACCACTGCCGGATATTCCACTCTCTTTTTATCTTCTACTGTTGTCATATCTGCTTTCAGGAGGGCATGATTATCCGGGTTAAGCTGTTGCAGGTAGTAGCATTCATCATCATCCCGCTCCCACTTTTCAGGCAGGAAGTAAGTGGAAGGGTGCCCGCGATCTACCACATTCACTGTAAAGTCCTGGCGGGGGGCATGACGAATAAACTTACCTCCTACCAGTCCCCAATACCAGGGCCATTGCCTTTCAGAGCCGCTGGCAGAATGGATGCCTACAAAGCCTCCGCCACTTCTGATATACTCCTGAAAGACCGCCTTTTGCTCTTCATTGTCAAAGGCCTCGTTGTTGGTGTTGGAGAAAACAATGGCTGCATATTTATCCAGATTACCTTTACTGAAAATAGCCGGATCATCAGATGCATCTACTGCAAAACCATGCACCCCGCCAATTTCTTTTATTGCTTTTACACTGTTGGCTATATTGTCATGCACATAGCCTTCCCCATTTTTAGTATAGACGAGTATCCTCTTGCCTGTAGGTGGGGGGGTAACCACGACCTCCACCTGGGGGGGATAAGCAAAGTCATTCCACAGCTGCTCTGCCTTCAAAGAATCAGTCTTTCCATCGTAAAGCATCATCCGGTATTTGAGCCTGTAGCTTTTACCCGGCTCCAGCTTCCAATCGCGATCCATCGCGGGATTGAAGTTGAAAAACACATTTTCTTTACCATCATTCATCCCCTCAGGCCATATCCGGATGGGTTCCGGGAAATTATAGTTGGTGGGGTGAGTCATAAAGAGTATTCCGGAAGTACCCACTCCTGAAACTCCATTGATATCGCACCATCGGGCCCGTGTACCGTTGCCGCTGGCTTTATCTAATCCCTGTGATGTCAGGAGGCTGGCTGTTTTATCGTCCCATTTTTCTGTGGCCCTCAACCCGAATCCCTGGTACCTGTATTCTTTTATAATAAAAGGCTCAGGTGTAGCACAGTTCATCACAGAAGTGAAGTCGATGATCCACGGGCCTTCATCACCCCGGGTGTTCCACACCGTGATGTCAATGGCCTCGTTAAGTGCCACTACCTCTTCACCCTGGTCAGGCTTCAGGTCTACGTGGTCGTTGATGGCCTGAAAGCCCCCAAAAACAGGGCCTTGCACTATCCGTCTTGTTCCTCTTGACCGCACTGTGGCCTGTTCTTCACCCAGGTTCCAGTAGTCCATGACTTTCCCCTGAAACTCCACCTTCGTCCAGGGGTTCCAAAGTCCATAATGGTGATAATGGTCAGGCGGTTGTATCCGGGTGATGGTTTCCCCTCCCGGCGTATTTAATGGATGAAAAAAACCGGATCGGGAATATTTATCATCTACTTTTTTTGGCACAGGCATATTGGTGATCCGATACCCGATCACCTCTTTTCCTGCGAGGGTCACCATGATCTGGTCGTTGTCTTTAATAACCCCTACTCCACTATTTTCCCCTGCTTTTGGTATGGCACCAAGCCTTAATTCAAAAGTGCGTTCAACACCGGCGGGAGTTTTTCCCGACAGTATCCAGTGGATGGTTTTTACACCATCGGTGCTCAATTGAAAACCTGCTGGCCGTTCTTTACCCCCTGTCGTTTCATAAAGGGTGAAACCCTTTTCATCCAGTTGTCCCTGATATTGCTCCAAAGAAACGGAAACGGGCGTATTTTCCCGATCAAACCTGCCGGAATGTACTGAAAAAACAGCAACTGGCAACGGTTGGCTTATTGCCGAAAACGTCGTAAAAAAAGCGATCAGAAAAACGACAATCGACGCGCAAAAATTTATGTTTAGTAATCTCATCTATTGGGAAGTAAAATTGCGGCCATCAAGCTACTTAAAATAATAGGATCGGAAAAATAAACATTAGTTTTTATAGATTAAAAAACAACACAAACTATAAATTCACCTTTTCAGGCACAATAACCTTCTCCTTTCTGATATTTTTTGTAACTTTTCGCAATCAATACCAAAAAATTAAAAAAACACAGATAAAATGGAAAATCGTCGCGAATTTCTCAAATACCTTGCCGGCCTTACTGCCGGTTTGTTGGTTCCCGGAATACCTGGTCAGGGGCAGGCTCCCCTGCGGGACAGGTTGGGTGAAATTTTACCCACACGCCTTCTGGGCCGTACCGGAAAACAAGTGACCATGTTGGGCACCGGAGGATATCATGTGGGCTGGACCAATGAAAAAGATGCGCAGGAAGTAATAGAAGCTTCACTGGAAGGAGGAATTCGGTTTTTTGATAATGCAGAGTCTTACGGGCCGCATACTGCCGAAACCCGCTATGGCAAATACCTCACGCCCAAATACCGCGACCTGATTTTCCTGATGACCAAGACCACAGCCCGCGATGTGAAAACAGCCAAAGAACATCTGGAAGGATCCCTAAAACGCATGAAAGTGGATCATGTGGATCTGTGGCAGGTCCACTCCCTGCAAAGCCCGGACGATACCGACAAACGAAAGGAAAATGGCATTCTGGATCTTTTCAGGGAAATGAAGGAACAGGGAAAAGTAAAGCATATTGGTTTTACAGGCCATGCTGATCCCAATGCCCATGTGCGCATGTTGGCAGCCACTCAAGGTGAAGACCTTTTTGAAACGATTCAAATGCCCATCAATGTGGTGGATGTGAGCTATAAAGAGAGTTTTATCAAGAAGGTATTCAATGCAGCCGTTGATCGTGACTTGGGTATGCTGGCCATGAAGACCCTGGCTGATGGCCGGTTTTTCTCCAATAAAATAATGAATGGCAATGAAGTATGGAAATCAGATGATCCGGTAGTAGGCAGGATATCCATGAAGGAGGCCCTGTATTTTGTATGGAGCCTGCCTGTAAGTGTGCTAATTACAGGAGCGGAAAATGCCCCCCTCATCAAAGAAAAAATTGCCCTGGCCAAATCTTTTAGCGCCCTTGACGATGGACAGCGCAACGCCCTGATAGAAAAAGTGGCAGATTTGGCTGTAGATAAGAAGGTGGAATATTATAAGAATGTATAGGCTACGGCATCTGTTTTTAATGAAAAAAATGAAGTTGATAAAGCCCTTTTATTAAAACAGATGTAAGCTATCCCCACTATGTCATGTGCCTTCCGCGCGGTAAAATTTTTCGCGCAGAGATCCAAAGGCCGTGCATAGTGCGGTTATTTTCGGACTGTTATTGAAATAATTTCCCATACAGCCTGAATCGTCTGCATACTGCTTACCATTGCATTCTGCTTTACAAGCTCCTCAACTCTTCCCGCACGAATCCCATCAATGCTGTGATATATTCCTTACTGAAATCGAAACGGATATTGGCCGCTTTGTAAATTTCCGGGATGGACTTCATGTAACCCAGTTTCAATGCATTGAGGTATCCTTCCAAACCTTTTTCAGGGTTTTCCTTAAAGTTTTTCCACACAGCCACAGCACCCAGCTGGGCCATACCATATTCGATATAGTAAAAGGGCACTTCATACAGATGGAGCTGCTTGTGCCACAGGTACTTTCTGTTTTCTTCCAGCCCTGACCAGTCGGTGGTAGTGTCTGCAAAATCAGCGAAAATCTTTTCCCACGTCTTATTACGCTCCTCCACAGTATGTCCGGGATTTTCGTACAGCCAATGCTGATATTTGTCAATGGTGGCCACCCACGGCAGGGTCTCAATGATTTGTTCCAAATGTTCCTTTTTGGCCCTTTTCAATGCTTCCTCATCAGCAAAAAAGACGTCCCAGTGATCCATGGAGATCAGCTCCATCGCCATGGAGGCCAGCTCGGCTACTTCAGAAGGAGTGGATTTAAAATCAGAAAGCTCCAGGTCTTTGGTCAGAAAAGAATGCACAGCGTGTCCACCTTCATGCAGGATGGTCACCATGTCACGCAGGGTAGAGGTGGCATTCATGAAAATAAAAGGCACCCCTATTTCAGCCAGGGGATAGTTGTATCCTCCGGGAGCCTTTCCCTTCCTTGACACGAGATCCAGGTGGCCCATGTTCTTCATGGTGGTGAGGCAATTACCCAGAAAGGGATCCAGTCTGTTAAAACATTCAATGGTTTTTGCCAGGAGGTCTTCCCCGCCATTAAAAGGTTTAAGGGCCTCTTTGCCCGAGGTGTCTACGGCCTTGTCCCAGGGCCTCAGTTGTTCAACACCCAGCTGCAACTTCCGTTCATCAGCCAGGTCATGGAGTAAGGGCACCACTTCACTGCTTACGGAATCGTGAAAATCAAAGCAGTCGGCAGGTGAATAGTCAAACCGCCCCATGGCTTTGAACATATAATCTCTAAAATTGTCAAAACCTGCATTTCGGGCTATCTGGTGCCTCAAGGTTATCAGCTTTGAAAACAGTTCGTCCAAAGACTCCTTGTCCTGTATTCTTCGCGCTGAAATCTTCCGGTAAATTTCTTCGCGGAGAACCCTGTCTGTAGACTGCAACATAACAGCAGCCTGTTGGAGTGTAAGCTCTTTCCCGCCATGTTCAATAGTCATAGCTCCGGAAATTTGCCCATATTGGCTTGAAAGGGTTTGTGCCTCCGTGAAAAGGGGAATATTCTCCTCACGGAATATCTCAATATCCTTTTTCATCTCCCGCACCATAAGATCGAAGCCCTGTTCCTGCTCCAGTTGAGAGAGGAAGGGACAACTGATGGCCTTTTGGTTTAGCCGGTTACTAACCGGAGATATGTTGGGCTGTATTTTCTCTACGAATTCCTGATAGCGATCTGTAAGTGCTTTGTTATCCGTGTCGCAGGTCATTTTTATGTATCGCCATGCCAGGTCTTCAGAAACAACCGATTCCAGTTCACTGCGGTCCCTGAACCAACCTCTCAGCTCATCTACAGTATTTATTTCCCGGACTTCAAGCGCTTCAAAATAGGGGGCCAGTGCCTCCCAGCCTGTTACATTAAATGATTCTTCCAGAAATGACCTCTCAGGCCTTTTTACGATGTCCATATTTTATGCGCTGTTGAAATGTTCAATGCTATTTATTATCGCCGGCCTCCCGGCTTACCTTCCCTTTTTATTTTCTCCCAATGAGGATCTTTTCCTGCCAATTATTTATTTTCCACCTCTCTACTTCCCTACCTCGTTACCTCGTTATTTCTCTGCTTACATACCTCCCGGCATCAGTCTTCCCACTACCCTACTTCCAGTTTAATTTCTTCCGCAGCGGGTTTCCCCACACAGATCAGCACATACCCCGCTTTTATTTCTTCTTCCGTGAGTCCTTTGGCGTCTTCAATATTTACCTCACCGGTTATTTTCTTACAACGACAGGCGGTACATACTCCACTCTGGCATGAAAAGGGAAGATCCAGCCCCTGATCCAGTGCTGTTTTTAGAATAGATGCCCCATAACTAACCGTGATCGTTTGCTCACGTCCATCCTGTACAATCGTTACATTACTCATCTTCCCGGAGCCCTTCTTTCCAGCTTTCTCTTTTTTCACCTCAACAGATGCCGTAAATCGTTCTATCATAATTTTCCCGGCCTGTATCCCTTCATTTTTCAGCAGGCCTTCCGCATTTACCATCATCCCTTCAGGCCCACAAAGCATGTAAATGGTGTCTTCCTCTCGCAACGGTAATTTATTAAAGATACTACGCAGGTTTTCCTGATTAAGCAACCCATGCACACCTGTCCAATCCACCGGTGGCTCTTCCAGCACATGAATAACCTTAAGCCGGTCATGATACTTCACCTCCAGCTCATGCAGGGCCTCTTTAAAAATAATTTGTTGCTCATTTCTGTTGCTATAGATCAAAGAAACCTTTGTCCCGGAATTTTGTGATA
>JAOUKJ010000786.1 GCA_029882675.1 Cyclobacteriaceae bacterium | reverse complement strand
TACTTACTACTTACTACTTACTACTTACTACTTACTACTTACTACTTACTACTTACTACTTATTGCTGAGATCAAAACGTTCTGTAGTCTCCACTCAAGTACTGATTGGCTTCGTCTTCGGCAAATACCGCCTTTTCAGCGTCCCAATGCAGTGTCTCGCCCGGGAACCTACCAGCAATCACGCCCAATAATATGGTTTCTGTCAGTCTTGAAGCATAAGAGAAGGGTGCACTGGTCTCTGCCTTACCCAGACAGGCATCAACGAACTGATGGTAGTGCTTGGGTCCCTCCGAAGCGTAATCGCGCACAGGCGTACCTAAACCATAGCTCTCGATCAATGCAGGGTCTATTTCCTGGTACTCACCGTCTACGATCAGTTTGGGTAGTATCTGGAAATGTGGCAGGAACAGCCGTCCTTTTTCGCCGATAAACATGGCCCCCTGATCGTGGAGCTGTTCGCCACCGGGGAGTATCAGGTCATCATGGCTTGCCGGTGCACCAACACCATCATACCATACCCATTTCAGCGAATCGGCCGTATATTTGGTGCCGGGAAATTCGTAGGTCACCTTATTTTTTTCAGGGAAACCAAACCCGGTAGTTTTGTTACTTTCATTTTTAATGGTGCGGGGCACGTCCAGTTCCAGCGCATTGTAGGGCGTATCAAAGATATGCACCCCCATATCACCCAGGGTACCACAACCGTAGTCCATTACCTTCCGCCAGTTACCGGGATGGTAATAGCCCTCCTTGTATGGCCTTTCGGGTGCTGTACCCAGCCACAGGTTCCAATCGAGGTTTTCCGGAACCGGATCACTTCCTTCGGGTGCAGGGCCGTCAAAACCCCAATTCTTGGGCGACCAGGCCCGTACGGTGCTCACTTTGCCTATGATGCCAGACTGGATCAATAAGGTAGCGAGTTTATAATCATAGAAAGAGTGCACCTGGATTCCCATTTGTGACACGAGGTTTTTCTCTTCAGCTATTTTGCGCATGGCCCTGGCCTCGCTCACATGGTGGGTCAATGGCTTCTGGCAATAGACGGGCTTATCATTTTCCATGGCCATCATTGATGCCGGTGCGTGGGTGTGATCGGGGGTAGATACGACTACAGCATCGATTTCCCCACCCATTTCTTTAAACATCGTGCGGTAGTCCGAATACGTTTTTGCATTGGGGTGTAGTTTTTGTGCAGCTGCCAGCATATTGGCATCCACATCGCAAAGAGCCACTACATCCACTTCTCCATGAGAAGCGATGTCCCTGAGGTCATCAGAACCCTGTACGCCCAAACCGATATGAGCGGTCCTCAAACGTTTGCCGGCTTCTGCTATGGCTTCTGTACCCTCAGCGGCCTTGTCAGAGGCAACCTTGGTTGTACAACCGGGTATTAAGGCAATACCTGTGGCTGCAATAGCAGACCTTTTCAGGAATTCCCTTTTCGTCATTAAATATCTTTTCATCGTTGATTATCTTTATGGGTTTATAGTTTTTTAACTTTTATGTTTCTAAACCAGATGGGGCTGGCATGGTCCTGAAGCCCGATGTAACCTGACTTAAAACTTCCGTATAAAGGACTGTCTTTCCACTTGCCTGCACTTTTCTTTTCATTCCATTCGTCTGACCAGGGTACGAAAGAAAGCATTAATTTATCGTTGAGCCAGTATTCTACCTTTTCGGGAGTAAAGACAATTTTTGAGCTGTTCCACTCCCCTGCCGGATTGAGTTGCTTTTGGCTGTCATCTGCAGGATACATGGCATAATCTGCACCGGTTTTCTGCAAAGGGTGCAGCTGTGAAGGATTTTCATAGCCCAGGCTGGTGTTGTAGGCTAACAGGTCGTGGATGTCGGCATAGTTGATGTCATCGATCAGTTGATACTCCGGAG
>JAOUKJ010000784.1 GCA_029882675.1 Cyclobacteriaceae bacterium | reverse complement strand
GATATCTTCGTGTTAGAGAAGATTCATTATGGAATGGAGGAAAAATTGATTAGACTTATATTGATCAGGCTGGCTGTAGCAGTCTCTAATTAATTTCTAAAAAGGATGCTTTGATATGAAAAAAATTATCATGATTGTTTCTCTATTATTTTCCTTGATTCTTTGCGTATTTTTTATGGTGACAGGTAATGGGATAGTATTAGCGCCCGCATTAGTAGGTCTTCTGGTTTCTTTTGTCTGTGCAATGTTGCTGCTGACGAAGAAATAGTAATGAAGGTTTAAATTGCGCTGGCAGGTGCTGAAGATGCCGCATGCCGTGCAGCGCATCTTCAACCAGGTGCGTCAGAAATTTGAGTGTGACTTTTGTGGCGCAGATGTGATTTATAGTCTGCTCCCCAGGGCAGGACTCAAGCCTGAGACCTGATCCTGAAGTTTTCGAAAACTACTAAAATAGCTTATTCTAAGAAGGCTTGTCTTCATCTTCGTTATAATTTATAAGGAATAATTCATGAAGTGGCTCGTGGTCGTAGTCATCTTGATCCTGCTTGTGGTATCAGCAGGATTTAGGAAATTTGCAGGAATTCTTGTTTTGACTTGTGCAGTTGGGGGCATTTTAATTTGGCAGTATCAAGAATACGAAGAGAGTCAATCTAGAAAGATGATTTTGCCATCAGAATTAACTTTTGAAGGAGTATCATTAGAATATTCAAATGGTAACTACGATTTTATTGGTCGTATAATCAATAATTCAGATAAACACTCTTTAAGTGGGGTGCAGTTTAAACTTACAGCTAAAGATTGCGCGAAAAACGACAAACATAATTGTATTATTATCTCAGAAGTAGACGAATACATTTATATTAATATTCCTCCGAAACAAGCCAGAGATTTTAAAAAAAATATTTATCTGTACTCAGATATAAATATAAGAGGTAAATTAGTTTTGGATTATTCAATTGAATATGCCGAGACAGGATAAGTGTGTCAATTAACAAAAATTTGCAAAGATGCACGGTCTTTGTTAGTGCATTTGGTTTGAATCCTGGAAATCTGTCGACTAAAGTGCGCTTGTGATTGCATTTATTTTTTAACCTTGCAAAATGGGGCGGACCATATCATGTTACCGTGTTAGTATTTTCATTAAGTGGCTATGACGAATAGTGAGGTAGTCAACACAATAAACAAGCTAGGAGAGTTTGTAGTCAGTTCATTAGTGATTTCATTTTCCAAGTCACCAGTACCATTCCTAAGAAAGCAGATACAGCACTAATGGTAAATGTCATTTCTGCACCCACGCCATCCCAGGTATAACCACTCAAAATAGCACCTAATGTACCACCTACCCCAAAAGCAACGCTGGTATATATTGCTTGACCTTTAGCCTGATGTCGTCCATGAAAGAAATGATGCACTACCATCATAGCCGCGATATGGTGAGCGCCATAAGTTGCCGCATGCAATATCTGAGCAAGCAATATGACCAATACCCACTTAACTCCCCAGCCAATCATCAGGAAACGCAGGATGGCACAAGCAAAACTAAAAATTAGAATTGCTTTTAAACTGAAATGTCGCATCATCCATGGCATCAAAAAAAATACACCGATTTCACAAATAACCCCAACTGCCCATAGCCAACCGACAAATCCTTTGTCATAGCCATGCTCCACCAGATAAATAGAGAAAAATGTATAGTAGGCACCATGTGCAAATATCATCAACAAGCTAGATAAAAGAAAAGCAATGACTTCCGGATGTTTAAAAACTTGTCGTATAGAATCCTGATCCACACTGTAACCAACCACTTCCGTTTCAGGGATGTGGTGTGAGAAAATCACAATCCCCAGCTTAAACGCCAATACCACCCAAAGCAGCCAGACGATATCCA
>JAOUKJ010000186.1 GCA_029882675.1 Cyclobacteriaceae bacterium | reverse complement strand
CCACCTTTTCCGCCCAACCGGTCTGATGAAAAGTAGCCACGGCTACCATCAGCTGTCAAGGTAAAATAATTGTCGTTTGCGGTAGTGTTTACCGGCGAACCCAGATTCATTGGCTTTGTCCAATTGTCACCTTTTAGGATGGCTTTAAAGATATCGCGTCCACCCATGGTATTATGGCCATCTGAAGTAAAAAACAACGTTTTCTGATCAGGGTGAATAAAAGGGGCATCTTCATCATACATACTATTGATTCCGGGGCCTAAGTTCACTGGCGTTCCCCAGTTTCCATTGGCATCTTTCTCGGCCTTATAGATATCCATACCTCCATACCCCCCGCCACGGTTGCTGGCAAGATACATGGTTTTTCCATCTGACGAAATACTGGCTGTGGACTCAATACTCTGTGAATTGATGGCACGACCCAACGTCACCGGTGTTCCCCAGTTGTCTCCATCCCTGTTTACGGTAAATAAATTACCAGAACCACCCGTTCCCCCAATATAAATGAGCATTTGCTGGCCATCCGGCGATAGGCCGGCCGTACCGAGGTTACCGGTCACACGAAAAGGCACTTCTTCAGGAACCGTCCAATTGCCTGAAACATTGTTGGAAATCATAATTTTCTCGACAAAATTACCACTCCGTTGATCCTTTCTTAAAGCAGTAAAAGCCATAATGCTCTCATCGGCCGAAATGACAGGATTATATTCAGTGTATTCCGAATTAACACTTCCGGTAAAAGGGCGAACCGTATATTGCATCTGTGTAGATTCAAGAAAGAAAACGGCACTTTTGCACTGTTCTATGGAACGACTGACCAGTGCAAATTCGACTTTATCATTTAAGACTGCTTTTTTATAACGTTCAAACACTTCCAGTGCCTCTTTAACTTTGCCTCCTTTATGGTAGACATCTCCGAGGTGAAACAATGCCTTTTCAGGGATGTCTTTTCCGATATGATCTGCAGCCACTTTAAGGTAGGGCTCTGCTTTTAAATTATCAGCGAGTAAGGGCAACTGATAATAACTGTATCCCAACCTGTAGTTGGTTACAGCATCTGCTCCCCCGGCATCAACCACTTTTTGATATAACGTTGCGGCCTCTTGATAATTCTTTATACGAAAATATTGATCCGCACGGTACAGGTCTTTATCTGCCTGAGCATGTACCAGAACCGAAAATCCCAGAAGGATGATTAAGGTCAGTACTTTTCGGTATAAATTTATATTCATTGCTTTAACTTTTTTCATGACACTTTTTATAAACAACCAGATTAAGCCTCCGGTTTTATTTCTCCAACTATTATTTTATACTATCCTGTTTCAATTAATTCTTCAATATGTAGTTTTTTCCTGTAAACAACTCTATTTTGTTGCCCAATAATAACGTCTTTATCGTCTTTTATTCACTAAAAAAATCAAAATATATTACACAGGCATTATGGATACAGTAAAAAACATCATTGAAGTTTTTTGGAATTTTCTTAAAAAACTATCTGCATTCATTCATATCGAGCTTTTCACCATAGGAGAGACACACGTCACCCTTTCCACTATGCTATATATTTTTGTTGCTATTTTTATACTCATTTACCTATCCGGTAAAGTTAAAAAAATAGTAACAAGAAACATTATTAACAAATATAATACCAATCCGGGTACAGTTCAATCCATCGCCACGATAAGTCGTTATTTAGTGCTCACATTTGGAGTTGTTATTATTCTACAATCTGCCGGCATAGACCTCAGTGCCTTGTCGCTTATGGCAGGTGCGCTGGGTGTTGGCATCGGCTTTGGGCTGCAAAATGTGACTAATAATTTCATTTCCGGGCTGATCATTCTTTTTGAGCAACCGATAAAGGTTGGTGACCGGGTACGGGTAGGCGACATTGAAGGCGATGTCGTCAGGATTTCGATTCGGGCGACACAGGTGATTACCAATGATAACATCACGTTAATTATTCCAAACGCTGAATTTATCTCCTCTACGGTTATCAACTGGAGTCACAACGATACCATGGTGGCTCTGCGGTTTCCCGTTGGAGTATCCTACAAGGAAAACCCGGAACAGGTAAAAGAAATTATTCTAAATGTCCTGGAACATCTGGAAGGCATCTTACCCGAACCGGCCCCTGAAGTACTTTTTGATGAATATGGTGAAAGTTCACTTAATTTCATTGCCAGAATATGGACCACCAAATACATGAATCGCCCTGGACGGCTAAAAAGTATGTTTTACTATTCCCTCTTCAAGTCCTTTAAAACAGCAGGCATTGAGATACCCTATCCACAAAGGGATATACATATTAAAAGTGGGAATGTGTCAAAACATCTTTAATACCACTTGCACGAAATTATACCAATCCGAGTATTTTGTCCATGTTTTGCGATATTTCCCTCAATCGGTCTTCACCCCCACCGCGTACTTCTGCTGAAGTCCATCCATTATAACCGACCTCTTCCAGGGCCTTTACCACTTCAGGCCAGTCACAATCCCCTTCGCCCAGTTTTGGCCGAAAACCCGCTGAAGGCCCCTCCTTGTCTCTGATAGCCCGGCTGTATTCCTTGATATCAACCTTAATAATCCGTTTGCCCAATATTCTGATCCAGTGCTCAGGCCAACCATAATTTACAATATTTCCCACATCAAAATAGGCTCCAACCCAATCGCTTTCCAATTCATCGATATAGCGTGCCATTTCCAACGGGCTAAACAGGAACATGTTCCAAACGTTTTCAATAGCTATTTTCACACCATATTCTTCAGCCATAGGCAGCACCTTCCTGATTTCGTCCTGCGAACGCTTATAGGCCACATCATAAGCTACTTCTTTGGTCACCCTGCCGGGAACCAGCAAAACAGTAGAAGAGCCATACGCTTTGGCATCCTTTATCGCTGTTTTGAGTCCGTCCAGTCCTTTGGCCCTAACGCCTGCATCAGGATCCGTAAGCCGGTCTTTCCAATGCACGGAATCAATGACACCCGGTATGGGGAGTTTGGCTTTTTTGCTGGCCTCAATTACCTCATCCCTGTCAAAATCATTTGGGCTGTCCAGCTCTACACCGTCAAATCCCAACCGTTTGATCAGTTTAAAGTTATCCAGCATAGTCCCTTCTGTCTTGACCATGGAGTATTTTAATGACTTGAGAAATTTTTTCTCCTTAGGTATATTGTTGCCGGCATATAAAGCCTGACCACCCATTAAACCAATTGCTGACAAGCCTACACCTGTATTTCTGGCGAACTCTCTTCTATTCATATTATATAGTTTTAATCAATATTAAATATTTCTTACCAGATCAGTAAGCCCGGGTACCGGCACTTCCCATTTTGGTAATTTGGTATCCCAGCTGAATTCTTTTGGCACGATATCCAGATCAGCCTGATAAACTTCATCCCAGGTCAGCTCCTTTCCTGTATAAGCACTCTCCCTACCCAATATACCTGTCAGGGTACTGTGTGCTACCTCTGTCGCCTCATTGAGCGGCTTACCTTCCCTGATGCTCTTCATCAGATCGACATGTTCTGTGACGTAGGCATTTTCCTCTTCATCTTTGGGAATATGTTTTGTCCTTTTATTATTAAAGTCTTCAAACCAAGACTCCCTTGGATTCACATAGGCAATACCTTCCGAGCCAATAATCCGGTTGGCCTTATGCATTTTCACGTTACGCATCTGCCTGCTCGTGGCTTGAACAAGTACATTTCCCGGATAAACAAATTCAACACTAAAGTGGTCATAGATATGGCCATATTCAGGTGCGGTTCGTTGTATTCTTCCTCCGGTGGCCAGTGCTTTAATCGGGTGAGACTTCATTATCCAGTTGATCACATCGAGATTATGGATAAACTGCTCTACAATATGATCACCGGATAGCCAGTTGAAATAGTACCAATTACGCATCTGATATTCCATATCCGTCATTCCGGCCGTACGGGGTTTCACCCAAATCGGCCCTGTCATATAATATTCTGATCCGCCTAAAATCTGACCGATAGCACCCTGATGTATCTGGCCAATTGCTTCTACGAAATTAGATTGCCTTCTGTAAAGGGTACCTGCCACAACAGAAAGGCCTTTCTTTTTGGCCATTTCACCTGATTCAATCACATGACGTACACCTGCAGGGTCAACAGCCACTGGTTTTTCCAAAAAGACATGTTTATTGCCTTCAACGGCCTCACGAAAATGCTGTGGCCGGAATGCCGGAGGAGTGGCCAAAAAAACCACATCGGCATGCTCAAAGGCTTGTTTGTAAGCATCAAAACCTACATATCTTCTTTTTTCAGGAACATCTACCTGATCTTTGCCATACTTTGCCAGTAACACTTCATGGCTTTTACTTACCCGATCCTCAAAAGCATCAGCCATGGCTACGAGTTTTATCCCTTTGCCAGTACTCAGTGCATCTGAAGCGGCTCCGGTGCCTCTTCCTCCACAACCGATTAATGCGATCTTGATTTCATCACTTCCAGCAGGAAATGCTGCCGCACCTACCGGTAGACTGCCCGCAAGCAATCCTGTACCCACCGCCACCGCCGTACCTTTGATAAAGTCGCGCCGGGTGGAATCCTTTGTTATGTTTTTTGAGTTAGTCATCGTATTTGTTTTTGATCAATTATTAATAAAAGCGGGATGTAATAATACGAAAGATTGGGAAATATTAGCAGATATCCTGATGGTTTTTTATTTTTTATTCAAGAGTACAATTATCCAAACCTGAATAATTGGCTGGTTTTTCCAGAAGGCCTTTATAATATTTGGAAATATAAATTTAGCCTCAAATATTTTTTATAAATTATTTTTTATGATATTTACATGACTTTATTTAACATCAAATCATTCTATTGTTGCAATAGCACCACCTTTTTAGTTAAAACCCGGCTTATGTCTTTTCTTATCATTTTCAATAAAATTCTTATCTGGATGCGTAAACTAAGCATTCGGTACAAACTGACTTTGTTAATTGCTATTCTCGGGGTGTTGACCGTTGTTGTGTTGGGGCTCTTGTCAGAACATTTTTACATCCGCCAATTAGAAAAACAATATGTGCTTAATACGAAGGCAGCTTTAAATTTGAAGAGTAATGATTATAATTTATTTTTCAATACGGCCAAAAGTGATCTGAATTATATCAAGCAATTAATTGAAAAACATTGTCTGGCTACCAATCCTTCATTATCACAACCTTTTATTAGAAAAATTGATAGTGCCTCGCTGCAGGAAATTCTCCGGGAACTGGTTGAAGAGCGAGGGACATATAAAGAATTGCTTATTTATGATGAATCAGGGAAGGTCACAACAAAGATAACACATGATGGACTTAATGCACACGTCAATTATACTGAAGAGAAACTAAATGGTCGTTCATTTACATTTCCCAAAATAACCCCGGTACGGGATACGGTATTGATTTCATATCCCCAATTGAGCTTTGAAGCGGAAGGTTTGACAAATACTTCCTTTGTCCCCATCATTCAGATGGCTGCCCCGGTTTTTGACCATGACCAGAAAATCCGAAGATATGTGGTTATATATATTTATCTCAACGAAATGATCAGGTCGCTTGACGAACCCTCGGAAGGCGAATTGCTGATGGTTGATAAAGCGGGCTATTTTGTTGTCCACCCCGATGAATCGAAACGATGGGGCCGGGAATTAAAAACAGAAGAAAACATTAAAAGGACATTTCCTGATTACGGCAAAACGATATTATCAGGAAATGAGGGAGTAATTAAACTCAACGACAGCTTCATCATCTATTCACCTGTATATCCGCTTGCGTTTAACAAATCCTATTACTATGTTCTCCTCAGGATATACAACTACAGTACACTCCACAATTTATCTCACCCCATCCACCTTTATATGCTATGTTTTGGTTCTTTGTTTCTTTTAGCGATCATCATCATCAGCTACATTTTAGTATATCATTTCACACGGCCATTTATTGCACTCCGGGATGGCGCCCGGGATATCATTAACGGCCGGTATAATCAAATCGAAAAACCATTCTTTTGGGATGAGGTGGGGGAATTGTGCGAATCTTTCAATCTTATGTCCAACACCTTAAAGGAGCGAAATAAGGAATTGGAAGTGTTCTTTTATAAAGCCTCACACGACCTGAAAGCACCCTTAAAAACCATCGAGGGCGTTTTGAATTTATGCGACCGGGAAAATAAAATATTTTGTTGTGAAAACTCCCTTCACATGCGAAAGACGATTGTCAAATCCAGCAAAATGATGGAAGATGTGGCACAAATTTCAAATATTTACCATCCTGAGTTAAAAATTCAAGACATAAACCTGCAAAGTATCGTTGAAAATGTTTTACATAACCTGAAATATTTGGCAGATCGTAATCATATAACCATCAGAACCAATATCAGTTCCACCCTTCCTTTTTATACGGATGAAAACCATTTGGACTCCATCCTTCAAAACCTGGTACAAAATGCACTGATCTATTATGATTCAAAAAAGACAGCATCAAACACTGGTTCTTTTGTATACATTAAGGCATACGACACGATAGATGGGATCATTATTCAAATTGAAGACAACGGTGTAGGTATTGAAA
This sequence comes from Cyclobacteriaceae bacterium, assembly GCA_029882675.1. GTDB lineage: Bacteria > Bacteroidota > Bacteroidia > Cytophagales > Cyclobacteriaceae > JAOUKJ01. The sequence continues at coordinate 1,010 of JAOUKJ010000186.1, read as the reverse complement.
AAGAACATCTGGACAATATTTTCAATATGTTTTACAGGGCCAGTGAAAAAGAAGGCAGTGGGCTGGGCTTATATCTGGTGAAATTTGCTACGACTAAACTGGGTGGTAAAATAAGTGTATCCAGCAGGCCCCTACAGGGAACCATATTTACCCTGTTTATTCCCAACCTTGCACAAAATAAGGAAAAGGAGCACCTCAATTACTCGAGGTAACTAACTCGTCTGGTTGCAGTCCACATAATTACGTCAACCTGACTCAAAAATAAACGCAACACAAGGGTATCTTTTTATTTTAAGTATTGGTTGAGGTACGCAGTATATTGTGTATAGAGCAACACGTAACTGGCTGCATTATATGCCACGCCATGGTTACCGGGAGGGTATATACGCAAATCATGATCCTTGCCCGCATCGATAAGCGATTTCACCAACTGCATGGTATTTTGCATATGCACATTGTCATCCATTGCTGAGTGGGCTATAAACATGTGGGCCTTCAGGTTTCCGGCATGTTGGGCACATGAACTTTGAATATATCCCTGCTCATTATCATCAGCCAATCCCATATAGCGCTCAGCATAAATACTGTCGTAAAGCCGCCAGTCTGTTACGGGTGCTCCAACCAGGGAAACCTTAAAAACTTCAGGATGAGTCAGCGCTGTATATGCCGCCATATACCCCCCATAACTATGCCCCCTGATGGCTATATTATTTTCATCAACCCATTCTTGTTTTCCAAAATACCGGGCTGTTTCCACAAAATCCAGGGACTCCCACTTTCCAAGCTGGCGATAAACCTGCTTCTCGAAGCGGTTACCATATCCGCCGCTGCCCCGGTTGTTGACACTCACTATTATATAGCCTTCCTGTGCCAGGTACTGCTCCCAGCTATTTGTTGCAAAAGAATTATATACACTTTGTGCTCCCGGGCCACCATAAATATTGAGTAGTAAGGGATATTTCTTTGCGGGATCAAAACCCAATGGTTTGATCACATGGGCATCCAGGGTT
>JAOUKJ010000185.1 GCA_029882675.1 Cyclobacteriaceae bacterium | reverse complement strand
TTTTTTTGGCCAGTTGCCTGTTGAAGCTACCAGTAGTAGCAATCCCATTACTGATGAAAAGGTGGCCCTGGGTAAAAAGCTGTATTTTGATAATAGTCTATCAAAAGACAACACCCAGAGCTGTAATACATGCCATAACCTAAGCACTTTTGGGGTTGATAATAAGTCTTTTTCAGAAGGGAATGATGGTGGCCTGGGTGGCAGGAATTCCCCCACAACACTAAACGCGGCCTTGCACATGGCTCAGTTTTGGGATGGCCGGGAACCCGATGTGGAAGCCCAGGCCGGTGGTCCTATCCTGAACCCCGTGGAAATGGCCATGCCCGATGAAGCATCGGTGGTCGAAAAATTAGCTGATATTGAAGGTTATGCTGAAATGTTTGCCAGTGCCTTTCCTGACCAGCCGGAAATTACTTATGACAACCTGAAAAAAGCCATTGGAGCTTTTGAGCGAAAGTTGATTACGCCTTCCCGTTTTGATAAGTTCCTGGCAGGTGACGAGGGTGCATTGAATGACACCGAAAAACAAGGACTCCAAACCTATTTGGATGCCGGATGTACCACATGTCATGCCGGAAACCTTCTGGGTGGGGCGATGTATCAGAAATTTGGTCTGTTTGGAGACTATTGGGAGTACACCAAGAGTGAAAACGTAGACAATGGCCGGTTTGATGTTACTGGAAATGAAACAGACAAATACATGTTTAAAGTGCCTTCACTGCGCAATATTGAAAAGACCGGACCTTATTTTCATGATGGAAGTGTGGCCGATTTGAAAGCAGCCGTGGACATCATGGCAAAAGCCCAGGTGAACAAAGAACTCACTGAAAAAGAGCTGGATGATATTGTTGCGTTTCTGACCACCCTTACCGGGGAAATTCCATCAGGATTATCAGAATGATGGTAGCATCATAAAAATCCTTACTTTGTGACGGTCATCACATAATTTTATTTTTAGATATATTATTTTTGCCAACCATTCCTGAAGGGTGTTATAAAAACCTTGAGGGGTGGTTGTTTTAGTTATAGAGTAGTAATAGTCGTTTATTTTTTTCTATTTATGGTAAAGTCAGAAGTTCAAAGAGTGAATGCTGAAGCGATAAAGCATGTGAAATCAAGTTTTGCGAGAAGTATATTAAATCCGGGTTTTGTAAAGCGGTTTTATCAGGTTCTATTTGAAAGTTATCCCAGGATAAAACCAATGTTTGCCGAAACGGATTTAGTCAGGCAGTCCGAATTGCTAAAGCATAGTATTACCTTACTTATCTCCTACGCCAATGGGGATGTGTTGGGTGAAAGTGGCTTGAAGAGATTACGAAAAGCACATAATAAAAAGAATCGCAATACTCCACCTCATTTGTACGACTACGGGGTAACAAGCCTGATTAAAACCGTGTCGGAATTTGATCAGCAATTTAACAGTACACTGATGAATGAGTGGCGTGAAATCCTTTTTAATGGTATTGAATACATCAAGGAAGGATATGATTTGGAGGAATAGGTAAATCTGATTTGTCTTCAGGTAATTTTTGGCAGAGGAGATTTGCTTTTTCCAACGGTTAAAAGCCAACAGGAACTTCGCAAAATGCTTCAAAGGGATCAAACACTTTTTTTAGTAAAAGTGTTTTTTTATGGTAAATATAAATCCATAAATTGATCACATGAAATTATGCTTCTATGTACCCAGGAGAGGATGGGTCTTTACTTATTGGACTATTGCCCTTTTAATACAAATTTCATGTATCCCCAAAGCACCGGATAAACCCCACGTTCTCGGGGTCATCGTTGACAATCCATGATTGCACAGGCAGTGTGGACGGATACACTAATGCCATTACCCCCATAGCGTGGTTTGCCCATCAGATAGCTACCCAGACAACCTGGCCTCGGCATACCGTGGATGCTTCCTCCTCCGGCGCCGACGGGGTGAAGCTGACCGATATCAATGGCGACGGCGATTTGGATGTGCTGATTTGTGAGGAAAATTTTGGAGAAGACAGTGAGGGTTTGGGCGTGATTTGGTATGAGAACCCGGAAAAGTAATTTTGTTGCTTGCAGTATTGATTCTGAATTCTAAATCCTAAATTCAAACCCGCTCTCCGGTACGGAGGCGGGACTAAATTTTAAATTTGCCTCAAAGCATTTTTTGGCACGGAGGTATAGTTACCATTATGGTGAGTACCACTCCCGAAGGCTCAGGAGTGCTTTTTTGTGCATATTTACAGCATTTTTAAGCCGTAATAGAATGTTATTGCATAATCCGGATTCAAACATTTTTCTGTTTTTGTAAGAAGGAGTAGTTCCACGTCATCCCCGGATGGGCGTTTATTGTTATTTCGAAAGAGTCTTCCTTTTTTAAAGAGCTCCTTGTTTTTTTGAACATAAGACTTAAACTTGCAAATATATACTCCCATTATAATGCTCTTAAAACCTATTTATTCACCCCTGTTGCTTTTTATTCTTCTGTTTTTTTTTCTGGCAACAAACGCCCAAAATAAAAAAATAGTCTTACTGATCGGTCAGTCTAACATGGCCGGCAGGGCACACCTGTTGGCGGTTGATTCAACAACAGTAGAGGGGGTTGAACTGCTTAATTCGGAAGGACAGTGGATGCCGGCCCGAAACCCGCTTAACCAATACTCTTCCATCCGTAAGGACATCGGAATGCAAAGATTGGGGCCTGGATGGTCGTTTGCCAAACATCTTTCAAAGAAAAAAGACTTCAATACATTGGGGTTGGTCGTAAATGCCAAAGGGGGAAGCGCCATCAATGAATGGATGCCCGGCACGGAATTTTATAGCGAGGCAGTAAGGCGAACAAAACAGGCCATAGAACAGGGTGGAGAACTTGTGGGAATTGCCTGGCACCAGGGCGAAAGTGATGTGAAAGACATGAGTCATTATTTGGCCGATCTGGAAGTGTTGATCAATAGTTTGAGAAAAGAGTTTAATAATCAGACTTTACCCTTTGTGGCCGGACAGATCATCGGTAATAATCCCGGTAGGGCAGCATTCAATGGATTGATCTTATCTCTTCCTGAGAAGGTTCCCCATACGGCAGTGGTGGCTTCCAAAGGACTGAAGGTGTTTGATGGAGTTCATTTCGATAACAAAAGTCAGAAAAAGCTGGGGAAAAGATACGCAAAGGCTTTTTTGAAATTGGTAAAACAGGGAAATTAATAATGGGACTAACATTGTACCCTTCAATTCCTGATTTAGGTAGTAGACTTCCTTCTTCGTTGAGGAAAAGTTTCAGTACGTTCATTTTAAAAAATTGAGAAAGGTGTATAGAACATTGAGAAATCTCAGCATTTTGTTGATGACAGTTTTTGGCTGTACAGTTAATGATGTTGGAAATGTAAATTCACAGAATAAAAACATCCAAAATCTCACCCCTACAAAGGACATCAAGTTTGAACGGGACTCTAGCCTCTCCATCGGAAAAACTTGTTCTAAAAATCAGAACAAAACCTGATTTTTTTCCGACAGATTCCGATGCCCCGATAGTCGGGGCGGAAGGGAGAAAAGTCCGTAGGTAAACAACTGTAATTTAAAAATACCATCCGAGCATCGGATCTACTGTTAAAAACCCCCAATACATGCTGCATTGGGAGTTTGTGTCTTTGTAGAGACAGGTTGTGGGGATTAGCACCCCTCTTTCCTGGGTCTCAGAGTCCCCGCTGGGAGACTGATCGAGGTGAAGTCTTCTGTGCCGATGGCCATCGGCACAGAAGACTTACAAAATTTACTCCTGCTCTCCCAATTCTTCCACCAACCGGTCTGCTTTATATACGTATTTCAAAGCGGCCCAGATACCTCCGGTATGCACCGATACGGTCCGGTTGTAGGTGTCATCAAAGATAAAATAGCCCGGCAGGCTTTCGATGTTGCCATCAAATACCAGCCCTACTACTTCCTTGTTTTGGTTGACCACCGGGCTACCGGAATTGCCCCCGATGATATCGGCCGTGCAGGTGAAATTGAGTGGTGCTTTTAACAGTTCCATCGGGGGATTGGCCCACCGTTCGGGCAATTGCCAGGGGTATTTTTGCAGATGGCTGTAATGGCGGTCATACAGCCCGAAGTAGGTGGTGAACCAGGGGGCTGTGGTGCCATTGTATTCATATCCTTTTACTACACCATCGGCCAGACGCAACGAGAAAGTAGCGTCCGGCGGACTGCTGATGCCGCTGAGTTCGAATTGGTATTTCATGATTTGCATTTCCAATTCCCGGTTGGCCATACTGACGGAGCGATAGGTGCCTATGGCATTTTGAAATACAGGCACAAGCGCATCGGCCACAGGAATAAGGGCCTCATTGTCTATTTTTTTAGCTTTGAGTTTGAAAAATTTTTCCCGTCCTTTTTCATCAAAAAGCAAACTGGAGCTGATCAGTTCACGGGCCTTTTCCGCAGGATTGGGGTTTCCAACAACACGCTTTACTTCCGGGGTGGCGGAGTATTGATGCAGGTCTTCCAGCAGGGCGGCAAACAAGGCCGCTTCCATCTGTTGATCAAAGCCAATAAACAGTTTTTCGATTTCTTTTTTATGCTGTTCTATAACATCCTCCTCTTCACCGGTCAGGGCCTGTTTATATTCATACAATCCATAAATGAGTGCCAAAACTTTGCCTTTCAGGTCGTTCGGGGAAAGGAAAAGCACATCAGGGTAGGCGGTTTTCAATTTTTGGGCATTATTTTCCAGTTCCTGCCAGGGGTCCTTACCCTCAATGGTCAGATTACTTCTTACCTGCTTTTCTTTGGTTTCTTTTTTGCCCATCAGGTAGGGGTCTTTCATGCCTTTTAGCCTGCCGGTATAGGCTTTTTCAGAATTTTTCAGACTAAAAAACAAGTTGGAGATGCTGTCTTTTTTATAGACATCATTTTCCTGTTCTGCGGCCACCATCAAAATTTCGGCCCGCTGACCAATCATTGAAAGGATGGCCGGCAGGCTGACGTCGCGCTGATAATAGAGTTGGGCCATGGTCTGATAACGGCCGGTACTGCCGGGATTCCCCACGACAAACACCGGTTCGTTTTCCGTGGCCCCCTTAGCATTGAACTTATAGAAATTTTCAGGGTGCAGTTCGTTTCCACCTTCATCGTAGGCTCTGAAAAAGGTGAAATCCAGGTTGTATCTGGGGTATGTGAAATTGTCCGGGTCGCCACCAAAGTACCCGAGGGCCAACTCGGGATACAGTACCAGGCGAATATCGTGGTAACGTTTAAATCCGTAAATGGAATATTTGCCCCCGCTGTAAAAAGTGCGGGTCTCAATGACCAGGTCTTTCCACCCGTCCTTGTTCTTATACTCTTCTGAAATCTCCTGCAGGGCAGTTTCCGGTTGGTTACTGTTTTTCGCATTAACCTGCCCGGTAACATCTTCCACTATTACGAGTTGATCAACATACAGGTCGGGTACCTTACGTTCATCGGCACGCGTTGGAGCATAAAAGCCGTTGTTGTCAAAATTTTCCCCTTCTTTCATCACTGAGGCCACAACGCTGCGTGAACAATGGTGGTTGGTCATGATCAGCCCGTCTTGTGAAATAAAAGAGGCCGAACACCAACTGCTGAACCGCAACGCCGATTTGCGCACGTCTTCCAGCCATTCATCAGTAAGGTCAAGGCCATAGGCCTCTTTGAAATACCCTAACGGGGCATTTTCAAAAGTCCACATTTTTCCCTGGTCAAACCTTCCGGGCTCAACCGGTGTGTAATTCTGGGCCTGAAGTGTGGCCCCAAAAAACAGAATGATGGTAAATATTCTAATTCTCATAATTTTAAAGTGTTTTCATGCCCGAAAATAATCAATTGATGCGAATTGACATAGTGTTTGAGGCCCGGACTTGTTTTTCCAGCTTTCAAAACGTATTATTGGTTTTAAAATATTAATAGTGAAATTAAGATTTATTTATTATACACTGGTTTTTTATGCGCTGTGGGCATGTAATTCCTCTAAAACAGAAACGGCTGTATCAAAGCCCAATATACTGATTATGCTGGCCGATGATATGGGGTATGCCGACCTGGGTAGCTATGGAGGTATGGCAAGTACCCCACATCTGGACTCACTGACTACATCGGGTATCCGGTTTACCAATTTTTATGCCGGGGCGCCCAATTGCTCTCCGTCACGTGTTAGTCTTCTCACCGGGCGCATTCCTTTCAGAAGCGGTATGTACAGCTACCGTCCGCCCAACCATGTGATGCACCTGCCCGACCGCGAGGTGACCATGGCCGAAATGCTCAAAGACCAGGGATACCAGACCGCCCATATTGGTAAATGGCACCTGGGATGCCTGCAGCCCTCCACTTGCTGGAGCTCTTCACCAACAACACCGGGAGATTCTTTACTGCACCAACCGCAACCTGTTGATCAGGGTTTTGATTATTCATTGGGTACGGAAAACAATGCAGAGCCATCGCACCTCAACCCGGTAAACTTTATCAGAAACGGTAAAGCATTGGGTGAAGTAAAAGGGTATTCCTGTCAGTTGCTGTCCGATGAGGCCGGTTCCTGGCTGGAAAAAGAACACCAGGCCGATCGGCCGTTTTTTATGTATGTGACCTTTCATGAACCGCACCGCAAAGTGGCCTCACCGCCGGAATTAGTGGCCAAATATCCTGACCAGAAAAAGACCGATGCGGAGTATTTTGCCAATATAGAAAATCTCGATTTGGCCGTGGGAAGAATTTTGAACAACCTGAAATCAAGGGGCCTGCTGGACAATACACTGGTGGTTTTTCTATCTGATAACGGCCCATACCGGATGGGTTCACAGGGAGACTTGCGGGGATTGAAGGGAGAAGTATATGACGGGGGTATTAAAGTGCCTGGCATTTTCTCTTTTCCGGAGGTTTTTGAGGGTGGGAGAGTGGTCAGTACGCCGGCCTGGTTTCAGGATATTTTACCTACTGTAAAAGCCATGAGTGGGGGTAGTTTGCCGGATGACAGGCCCTATGATGGTGTCAGTTTGCTCCCACTGCTGGAAAATGATAAAAGATTTACGCGGGCAAATCCTATGTTTTGGGCATTTTACCGGAGTTTGCCGGAACTGGCCCTTCGAAAAGACGATTATATGCTGGTGGCCCGTACGGCGGACTCCCTTAACAGGACCCACTGGGTGGCCGATGTGGATATGTCTTTTATTAAAACGATGAGACCGGAGTTTTTTGAATTGTACAATGTAAAGGAAGATGAAGGACAGCAAAACGATCTGGCTGATGAACAACCGGAAAAGGCAGAAGAACTTAAAAAAGAACTGATGAAATTGCTGGGAGAAGTACAAGCCGAAGGGCCTGACTGGGAAGGGCTGCCTGCCTACGATGCAGACAGGGCCAACCACAATAAACCCGGGGAGTTTGAAAGGAACAAGGAGCAGTTTTTGAAGAGGTGAGAAGTTTATCTCGATCAGCGTCTCCGCAGTGACGCTGATCCGTAAGAAGGGCAGGATTTATTCGAGGGAAGAAGCCGAAAGAAAGCTGGACATATTAAAGTTATTTACCGGGTAGAAGGTGAATTTATTTACATAACCGATTTTTTTGATACCCGTCAGGATCCTGAAAAAATGAAAGGATAAGATTCTTACCAAAAAT
>JAOUKJ010000783.1 GCA_029882675.1 Cyclobacteriaceae bacterium | reverse complement strand
GCATTCACCTCTTCTTCAACCGGCAATTCTTCTGTAACAACGTCACCATTATGATCAGAAAGAGCGGTGTTGCGTATGAAAGTGTTGAGAAAAATATGACTAATATTTTTTTTGGCAATATTGCCCAAGACTCAGGTGATTTTTGTTTTACTTCCTGAAATTACAAAAAACATTCAAATGATCAATAACATGTTCTAACATACTAATAGTCCCTTTTAAGCCGCCTCATGCTGTTCACTACATGGTATGAGTTGCAAAAACAATGAATTTTATCACCTCACAAACCTTTTTTACTCCTTGCTTTTTAAAACTAATATCCCTACCTTTTAAATGGAAAGAGAAGGTTTGTCTCATTAAAGCAAAAAACGATGAAAACGGGTATAAAAATCATGCTGGCAATAGTATTCAGTTTCTATTTAAACAGCGTATTTTCGCAAGTGGCCATTATTGATTACATGAAATTGAAATCTCCTGGTACAGAGGCCGATTATCTGGCCTTGGAAAAAGAATGGAGGCCCATTCACGAAGCCAAGGTTAAATCAGGCGTATTGTTGGGGTGGTACCTTTATCAAGTCAGATTTTCCGGAGCGAATAGCCCTTATCAATATGTGGTAATTAGTATATATAAAGATTTTGAAGCTACCGAAAGCATCTTTCCGCAATCGCTGTATGATATTGTACTGAAAGGAAAGGATCAGGATGAATTTCAGCAGCGTACGCTCGCGGTACGGGATCTCACTCATTCTGAAGTATTCACGCGAATCGATGGCCTAAATACGGTATATAGCAAGCCGTCCAAATACCTATACCTGCACTTCATGTATGTGGAACAGCATGAGGCTGATAATTACATTGAAACAGAAAAATACATCTGGAAACCCATGCATACGGATTTACAACGTCGGGGCATACTCGCTGACTGGAGCCTTTGGGATCTCTGGTTCAATACACACGCTGACTACCGTTTTGTGACTTTCAACTCATTCCATAATTACGCGGAGATCGCTTCCTATAGTTATTCAGATGTTTTTCAGACGGTTCATCAGGGAAGAGACCTTTCTGAAGTGATGCAACATACCTGGGAAGCCCGTAAATCCGTAAAAAGAGAATTATGGGAGCTTATCGATTACGTGTCAAGCGATGAATGATAAAGGCCAATGACCTCCTGACCCTTATTATTTTCAACAGAGTGATTAATACACATTATTCAATGGTTTGGTTTAGCTGACCATCAAACTGATAAGTCATTGCTTTGGTTGTTGCGATTTGAATGGTTTTATCCCCGTAATTTAAAACCAACGGATTACCTGTTCGCGACAACACTTTCACTTTCGTGAGTTTATGATTCCCCCAACTGATGTCCAGTTCAAAACCACCCCTGGCTTTTACGCCTTTCAGATTGCCCGAAGGCCAAAGGGATGGCAGCGCAGGCAACAATTCAATTTTATCCTTATGGCTTTGTAATATCATTTCCAGGATGCCCGCCGCGGCCCCAAAATTACCATCGATCTGAAATGGAGGATGAGCATCAAAGAGGTTTGGGTAAGATCCACCCCTGGAGTAGCTCACCCCGGAGCCTGCCGCGCTAAAAAGTAATTTAAAAAGTTCTTCACAATGGCCACCATCTTTCAGGCGTGCCCACTGATTTATTTTCCAGGCCAGGCTCCAACCCGTGCCCTCATCACCCCTGTGAATGAGGGAAGTTCTTACAGCAGCTGCCAGTTCAGGTGTCTTTTCAATGGTTATTTCATTGCCCGGGTGGTGTGCCCAAAGATGAGAAATATGACGATGCTTATTTTCAGGGTCATCCACATCTGTTAGCCACTCCTGAATTTGACCGTGTTTTCCGATTTGGGTAGGAGCTATCTGAGACACCATAGCCCTTAAACTGTC
>JAOUKJ010000782.1 GCA_029882675.1 Cyclobacteriaceae bacterium | reverse complement strand
AAACAGAAAAATACTTTTGTTGGGATGGAACACAAGGGCGCCATTGATATTAGATGAATTGTGTGAATACCTTGAAAAGGGAGGGGAGTTAACAATAATATCAGATTATGATCTGCCTGATGATGTTCTTGACAGATTACGTAAAGATAACCCTAGTCACATATTTCATCACAGAAAAGGTGTAATTTCTAATAAGGAAACACTAATGGAACTTCACCTGGAACAGTTTGATCATATTGTTTTGCTAAGCTATGAACAGCACCTTGAAATTCAGGAGGCCGACTCCAAAACATTGATAACTTTGCTGCACCTGAGAAATATTGCGGAAAATGGGAATTTTAAGTTAAATATCGTGAGCGAAATGCTCGATATGAGAAACCGGGAACTAGCCAAAGTCACCGATGCCAATGATTTTATTGTCAGTGATAACATCATCTCAATGGTACTCTGTCAGGTGGCAGAAAACAAACATTTGATGAAGGTCTTTGATTACCTGTTTCAGGCCGATGGAAGTGAGGTCTATATCAAACCGATAGTTAACTACGTCGATGTGTCAGTCCCCTTAACCTTTTATACTTTGCTGGAATCTGCCCTGCGGAAGAAAGAGGTGGCCATTGGATACCGGTTGGCCGCAGAACAGCGCAATGAAAAAAAGAACTACGGAATAGTACTTAATCCCCTGAAATCTGAAAAGGTGGCTTTTGGCCCTGAAGACTCACTAATTGTCCTGGCTGAAGACTAACTCTTTCTTCCGTTGATGAGTTATTGGCTTTTCTTATACTTTTCCAGCCAGGCTACAGCATCTGTCTCGTTGGAAAAACATTTAGTAGGCACATCTCTATCCACACCATTTATTTTTATAAAAAAATTGAAGAAAATGGACGAGACGGTATTTGGTGTGACAAAAGCCCCGGCGAGGATGTTCTTCTTTCCATGCGCTGATTGCATAAAACCCCGCACTTCCTTACTGGCATAGCTAAACTTATTGGTCTTTAGGCAAAGCAGGTGTTTCCTGCCATCTGTGAGTGCTACCCGGCTATCGACTATTTCACGGGCAACATCCAGATTAATGATGGTGTTTTCCTGTAAGAATTCTGAAAAAACAATAGACCCATCGTATTCCATTTTTACAACACCGTTGTTGTAAACCTTCAACCCAGCAAATTCTTCCTTCATCACCATTGCTATTTTATGAGGAATTTGTAGTCACTATTTTGATAACAAATAAAAACAGATTTTGTTACTCAAAAATAAAGGTGCCAAAACGTTCATAATCATGGAAGTTGGTTCTTACGGGTTGCCATGTCCAGCCGGTTTGTCCGTTGTCGTAATCAATGCGGTACATGTTGGCCCGCCATTTCATACCACTAACAGGTGGAACATTTTGTAGTGGATTAAGCAGGCTGTAAGGGATGAAAAACTCAGCCATCCAGGCTTTGATAACTGCGCCGCTCTCTTTTTTCCCACCAATAATGGATGTCTCATGTCTTGTTTTACGCTCGCCATCATAGTGCCAGGGAAGCCAGCCAAGAAATTTCCCTCCAAAGTTTGGTACCAGAATGGGCAGCTCATAATTAAGGGGTGACACCTCATATTCAAAATACAGGGCGGTGCCTTCATCAGTCCACAAAAAGACTTCCACCACATCTTCTTCATACAAATTGTCAAAATCGCTGGTCATGGTGGCCGTGAGTTTTTTGTCTTTGCAATGGAAAAGAAAGTACATTCCCGTTTCACTGTACAATACTTTTACTTTGGTTTCGTACCCTTTATCATCACCTTTTCGCACCGTGAGGTTTTCCCATTTCGTGAAGTCCCAGGCTGTGGCGCTCCCTTTTCCATCCAATTCAAAATCAGTCGTTTTTTTAATGACCATTTCACCGGGAGGGGTCGA
>JAOUKJ010000781.1 GCA_029882675.1 Cyclobacteriaceae bacterium | reverse complement strand
CATAAATAACTATAAGGACCGACACCTCCGGTTACCGTTAAGTCAATAGCACCATCTGAAGATCCCATACATGATACATCGGTGGCCTCAAGCACAAGACTGAGATCAGCACCCACTTCAACAGTTACTGATGCCTCTGCGTTACAGGCAGAACCAGGATCCTGCAATATAGAATTGTCTGAAACATACACCGTATAAGTTGTAGTTTCAGTAGGACTGGCAACAGGGTTTGCTATGTTTGGATCAGAAAGTCCTGAAGCAGGCATCCATAAATAAGTATATGGTTCAGTACCACCGGTCACTAAAGCATTCAATTGCGTAGAGCCATTACTACAGATGTATTCATCTGCTTTTGTGGCTACTACAGCTATTTCCTGAACAGTTACTCCACCATCTATACAATCAGGGCATTTAAACCAACATATTGAGGAGACATTCGTGTTTAGGTTGGTAATGGTAACCATAACTTTAAAAGAACCACCTGTGCCCGGAACTACCTGCACAGGGTTTGCTGTGGGGTCTGAAATAGTAGCCCCTGAGGTATTATCAACTAATTCCCAAAAAAACGAATAAACAGCCGAGTTATCATAATCTGTTGTCACATCGGCAAAGTATTCATAAGTATTCCCGTTCACACAAATTTCTTCCGGGCCACTTATAGCGCACGGAGGGAAAACAATAACGGCAGCCGTTGACAAAGAACGATCCTGATTTCCTAAATTATTAAGGGTCCAGTTAATTAGTCGCATATGGTAGGGGGATCCTGAAATCCCACCAGCTGATCTGGGTTCACCGGCCTCCATACCCCAATCAAGGCGAGACGCAATATGGCCACCCCAAGTAAGAATTACCGTTGGGTCATTTGCCTGGAAGGTAATAAGGAGACTAGTGGACGACTGACTTGCATTGAGATTGCCTTCAACATTGTATTGAATATTTGAAATTGTACCATTATAAATAGTCATCAACCGATCTGAAGCAGGCAGGTCATTAAAACTATTTGTTGGCTGGTTTGGCACCGGTGAATACATTGAAGACGGTTCAGGTATAGGAAAAGTACTGAACTGGAAAATTTCAGGATAATCTGAAACAGGGTCAACAACTTCAGCCGGGTGACCAAACTGGGTATGACTTTCCAACCGTGGGTATGTTGTCAAATAATCAATGGCATTATGTCCACTATGCTTTATATCGTATTCGATTTCAATCGTAATATCAGTATATAAAGGAAGGAGAGTCATAACTGACCTGTACGGGATACTGTATCCCTCAATATAATGTGAGTTTTGCTCTCCGGCATTGCCATTTACCCAATTAACGGGGCTAATTGGTGAATCCGCAGCGCCATTTCTCGCTTGATCGAGATCTGCTGCGGGCTGAGTCTGTGAGAAGGAAAATAAAGAAATTGTTAGAAAGAATAGAATAATGGACACCCTCGGGCATCCCCTGAGATATAAATTTGCCATGATACTATAGTTTAAATGACTAAAACTAAATTTACTTACGCATATAAGCCTACAAAAGGTAGTTATTATACAATAAATAAGCAAGTACTTATAAACTTTTAATGCAACTTTTTTTGTTATATTAAATGTGTTTTATAATTTTTTTTTTAATATTACATATTTAAATAAATATTTCCTTTATTAGGATCGTCTTTAGCAAATTAAATTATAATTTTTTCGTGTATATTAATTCCAATACCTATGTTTTTTGAAACTAACAAGATATATTTCTTTAGATAGTGATTTGATTTATGAATAAAGACAAAAAAAACTTTTTAGTTATTTTTATCAATAAACTTAAGTACCATTAATTAATATTTAATTCTATTAATTAAATTATTATTACATTTTATACATATATATAAAAACTTTTAATAAACTTTTTAAAGATAGAA
>JAOUKJ010000780.1 GCA_029882675.1 Cyclobacteriaceae bacterium | reverse complement strand
CCCCCCCACCTTCTATAGGGAGGCCTACAAGATAAGCCCATTTAGTTCCGTCCCATTTGGCAATATTATGTACCAAAATATCACCCGCAGTACTAAATTTGCCACCCACAATTAACTCTCCATTAAAAACCACCATAGAGGTCACTTGGTCAGGCTCCGAATAGTTAATAGAGGCACCCGTAGAGATACCAGTACCAACCGGGGCCCATGATGTCCCATCCCATATTGCAATATTATTAGTCCCTGCAAGTCCTAAATCATCAAAATCACCTCCTGCATATAAGTTGCCATTAAAAACAGTCAGTTCTTTTATTACACTGGATGTCGAACCTGATTTGTATCCCGTTCCATCTCCTACCGGTACCCATCGGCTATTTGTATTGTCCCATTTTGCAACATATAAAAATTGTGGATCAGTCCCATTGTTCATAGAAAAATTTCCACCGACATACAACTCTGAATTAAATTCAACAATGGCTTCAACTCGTAGGCTTGCTCCAGCATCAATAGCTGAACTAACAAACCCTGATCCAAACTCAGTCCACGTATTTCCTGTCAGTTTGAAAACCATTGGGGAATAAACAGCCCCATCTCCTGAAATACCATTCCATTTTCGGCCAGCAGCAAACATATCGCCATTGAACTCCGTGACTTCATTAATATAAATAAGATCCGAACCTGAATTTCCTACACTTAACCACCCTTGTGAAAAACCACTTGTAGCAAAGAGACAGAGACAACTTAATAATAAATAAAATAGTAATCGTTTTTTCATAATATGTAGACGTTATAGTTTAATTACAGAATTACGACCATAATCATTAAATGAAAACCACGGCGATGTGAATGGCCATAAAAACTTTGTGAATGACAAAATCCCTTTGTGAGGAATGAGTCATCATATTTTAGTTGTCATTGATCGAATTAATCAACTCATTATCGATTGGAACTTCCATTTACATCTGATTACACCTAAATTTGGTAACGTAAATGATGCATTTAACGTATTCATTGAAAGCGCATTAAAACCTAAATAAATTATGAAACTTTTAAAATTCTTATTCATTGCCTTATTTGGCGTATTGTTGTTTTCGTGTTCCAACGATGACAGCACCCGGATGATCGTCAGACTCACCGACTCTCCAGGTGATTATGAGAAGATCAATATTGACATTGTTGGCGTACAGGTACACCGTGAAGGTGGGAATCAGGAATCAGGTTGGATGGAGCTGGATGCTAATGCGAGTATTTATGACCTGCTGGAGCTCACCGACGGTGTAGAAACTGTCATTGCAAATTCGATGGTTCCTCCCGGCAAGATCAGTCAGGTGAGACTGGTACTGGGCGACAACAACAGCGTATTAGTTGATGGTACAGAACATGCGCTCACAACACCGAGTGCACATCAAAGCGGATTAAAATTACAGGTTCACGAAACACTTACGGAAGGAATTACTTATTCATTACTTCTTGATTTTGACGGTGCCAAATCGGTGGTAAAGACCGGTGCTGACAAGTACATCCTCAAGCCGGTAATACGCACGATCGCAGAAGCACAGGACGGGGCCATTTCAGGCACAGTAATCCCGGCAATAGAAAATGTGGCCGTATATGCCATGGTAGGAGAAGACACCATGGGTACGAGTTATGCCGTAGAAGACAATGCCGATTTTTTCATCGGTGGACTGGATGAGGGAACCTATACCCTGGTTTTTGATCCGGGAGAATTATCTGATTATGACGTACAAATCATTGAAGGTGTAAAAGTAGTTATTGGTGAGATCACTGATCATGGAGAAACCACCCTTCAATTAAAATAGTTAAAATAAAAGAACCAACACCTGTTGAGAGGGGGCTGACCGGCCCCCTTTTTATTTTTTTAATACCTTGTATTTTTTCAA
>JAOUKJ010000184.1 GCA_029882675.1 Cyclobacteriaceae bacterium | reverse complement strand
TTTGACAAAAAGGAGGGGTGAAAATAATCTACCGTCACCCGCTGGGTTTCAGGCCGCATCCGTCTCCAGGAGATATCCAGTTTTCTGGCCGCATGCAACAGGTTAATAAAAGACAAATCTAAATAACCGGCAATTATCGCTTTGTCTTCCATTCCCCCACCGGCTACTCCAATTATGCCATCCAAGGTGCTTTTTTCCATTTTATAAGTACGGATATTCAAAATGGAGGGACCTTGCTCAGCGTAAACCAAAACGGGGGGCGACAATAAACCAAAGCCAAATCGCTTAAGTTTATCGGCAATCATATCCACATGCACTTGATTGTACAACTCATTTTCACCAATACCCAGAAAATGATTTAGCCATGGTGACTTCAGGTTTCCATTTTCATCGACAACTTTTAGTTCCGATACTTCCGGCCCTTTTGTTATTTTTAGCCTTGCCCTGATTTTGAAATTAAATATATCTATTGAATCCAGGCCAACAGCAACAAAAGGATAACCATTATTTTCAAAATAAGATACGATTTCCTTAAACAGGTGATGAAGTTCTGTGGGATTGAAAACCTTCCCCGAAAAGGAAAGTGTATCATTCATCAACATCAGGGATGAAGCGATCTCGTCGGGAACAATTTCTGCCCATTTAAAGACAGGGCCTTTTTCCACTTTCAGGAAAATCGAGTCACCAGAAGCCGTTTGTTTAAAATTAGCCAACAGGTGACCGGATACATATATTGAGTCCTTAAATTGCTCAACGGATGAAAGACATTCCTGGTCGCATTTTTTTTGCCAGTATTGACCACCAACCTCATTTATCAGGAGTACCTGTCCATGTAAATTAAGCGCGACAGAAAATAATACCCCAACCAATAATCGACCATATGACATATAAACCCTTATCTTTGAATCCAGGTAACAATAATAATTAAAAAACCTTTACCCATTGGCCGGAATATACGTTCATGTTCCTTTCTGTAGAAAAGCATGCTATTACTGTAACTTTCATTTCAGCACAAACCTGTCCCTGTCGGGGGAAATGACAGATGCTATATGCCTTGAGCTGGAAATGGTCAAAGAGCAGTTCAGCCCAACCATCAACACGCTTTATTTGGGAGGAGGCACGCCTTCTGTACTCCCAGTAGCTGCGTTAAAAAAGATTTTAAGTTCCATTAAGACAAACTATCCGTGCAAGATTAATGAGTTTACGATAGAGGTAAATCCGGATGATATCCGGGAAGATTACTTAATTGCCTTGAAAGGTATGGGAGTGACCCGGTTAAGTATAGGCGCTCAAACTTTTGATGACCAATTGTTAAAATTTATAAACCGTTCACACACGGCTAAAACAGTCAGGGAGGCTTATACACAGGCCCGGGAGCTGGGTTTCGATAATATAAACCTTGATTTGATCTATGGTTTACCGAAAAGCACTACACGGCTGTTGAAAAAAGATCTTGATATCATCACTGCAATGCGTCCGGAACATATCTCAATTTATGCTTTCACACTGGAGAAACAAACAGTTTTTGGAAACTGGGCTCAAAAAGGGCGTATACATCTCCCCGATGAGGAAACTGAAGCCGATGAATTTGAACTGATCATGGATTACCTCAACGACAAAGGTTATATGCAATATGAAATAAGTAACTTTTGCCTGCCTGGTTATGAATCCGGACACAACCAGGCTTATTGGACTGGCGAACCTTATATCGGGATTGGCCCCGGGGCCCACTCTTTTGACGGGCAAAAACGTTGGTATAATTTGGCCCACAACAAAAGATACATAAATGCCATTCAATCCGGAATTTTACCACAGACTATCGAACCGCGCACGACACAAAACGCACTAAATGAGTATATTTTTACTTCTCTTCGCACCAGTTCAGGATGTGATCTTGGCAGGATAAAAAGAGAACATAATACAGATCTTTCAACCCATGTACGGTTGCATGATTTCATTACAAATGGATTGCTCCTCAAAAAAGAGGGAAGATTGATACTTACAAAAAAAGGGAAAATGCTTGCCGATTATGTTGCATCTGAATTAATGATTTAATACATTTTTCATATTATTGTCTTTTCATCGCTTAACACGTTATGGATATGGATCCCGAAGAAAAAAAAATACATATGTTACTAAAATCCGTGATCTTTTATTACCACGGCCTTGATGAGGAAGAGCGACAAAACCTTGAAGAAACAGCGAATAAACTCGATGCCCATCATGAGTTGAAATGGGCTCATAAATTTATTTCAGAAGACTACTTCACTGCATTTGACCGTGCACGTGAAGTATTAATCGATTACATTGGTGATCAGAAAAACAACAAACGCGTTGAGTTTATCAAAATGGTTTGGGAAGCCAACAACTTAAAAGGCTACGTGACAGAAATGGAAACCCTGGCTATGATAAGACTAGCCCAGGATTGGCGGGTACAAGATGCCCTCTCCAAGCTGGTACTCAAGCACAAGTATTAAAAAGATGCCATAATGATAATTGATTTTTTGTGGCTGTTGCCACAAAAAATCAATTAAACCCGGTTTATGCAATAGCATTCTATTACGGCTTAAAAAGAGATGCTAATATTCACATGACTTACACATCGCAAATCATTACCCCTTCTTTCAAGGCAGCAAGCTGATCATCCCAGGTAGGAATAAACTCTTGTGCTACATAGCCTTTATAACCAGTTTCAAGAATGGCTTTCATTATAGCCGGGTAATTTAACTCTTGTGAATCATTTATCTCATTTCTTCCAGGAACCCCTCCGGTATGGTAATGTGAAATATACTTATGATACTTGCGAATCGAGGCAATAATATCTCCTTCCATAATCTGCATGTGATAGATATCATACAACAGCTTAAAATTTGGCGAACCAATTTTCTCAACAAGCTCTACCCCCCATGGTGTTTTATCACACATATAATCTTTATGGTTTACCTTACTATTAAGCAATTCCATAATTAACGTTATATTGTTTTTTTCAGCATGCTTAACCAAAGGTTCTAGCCCAACAGCACAATTTTCCAATCCTACCTGATCATCCATACCTTTTCTGTTGCCGGAAAAACATATTACCTGTGGCAATCCGGCATCCGCAGCCTGTGATATCAGTTTCTTATAAGATTTCTGAAGATGACCGTGATTGGCGGGATCATTAAAACCATCAGCTATACTGGCAAAACTATCGGTTGCAATAGCACAGGTTAAACCATACTTCTGGACAACGGGCCAATCGGCTGGCCCTAAAATTTCTATGGATTTCAATCCCATTGCCTTAGACTCCTCAGCCAATTTCTCCAGCGGAATGTCGTTATAACACCAACGACATACGGAATGATTAATATTACCTTTCAGTTCAATATTCATAGCTGAAGCATTTTCTTTGATGGATGAATTATCAACTTTCCCACTGGAGGCATATGAAGCTGTGCCCATGCCCAAAATACCAGCGCCCAGGGTAAGTCCTTTCACCGCTTCTCTTCGATTTAGTGTTCTGCCCATTATCGTATGTTTAGGTTAAAAATTTAGTATTTCCATTTCTTAGGATTCCAAAGCT
Source organism: Cyclobacteriaceae bacterium (assembly GCA_029882675.1). GTDB lineage: Bacteria > Bacteroidota > Bacteroidia > Cytophagales > Cyclobacteriaceae > JAOUKJ01. The sequence goes on along the minus strand of JAOUKJ010000184.1, from coordinate 4,088 downwards.
AATTAAAATAGAACAATACTTCAATATTCCTTGACCTGAAATTCAAGCAACAATTATTCCCTTAAATCCGCAGGCGGCTTTCACAAACATTTAATAATGTTTTAACCTGAATACTCTGTTTTTAATCTAAAGGCTAGTCACTTATTCAAGTGCACTAAAAAAAATGTATTTTAGATGTTTGCCCGCCCCAGTGGTCGGGAAAACATCTTTTTAATTAATACCTAAAATCCGCAAGCGTATTCTGGGTATTCTTTACGCAAGCAAACAGGTATAATCCCCTGGACAAATCATTGTTTTATACTGAAGGGTGAAAAAATTAAATTTTGGCTAATCCGACCAAAAAATCGGATTCAAAGGCGTGCGTTGTCAGAAGTAATAAATTGAAGCCAGTGTCTAGTCAACAGGTGTTTACAACAATTTATTTTCCTGATTTTTAACCTGTTCTTGCGTGGTAAAAATATTCATCGTAATATTGCAATATAATTAGAGGTTATGGGGGTCACAAAATTTGATTTATTCACAAAAGAACAAAATGAACTGGCACGTTTGGCCCGGGTTTTTGCCCACCCGGCCAGGGTGGCAATTCTGCAACACCTGATTCACACCAATGCCTGTATTACAGGCGCATTAGTTCAGGAACTGGGACTTGCTCAGGCGACCATCAGTCAGCATCTGCGTGAGCTCAAAGACCTGGGGATTATTCGGGGCACTGTAGAAGGTGCCTCGGTTTGCTATTGCATCAATCCAACCCGGTGGAAAGAAATCAGGCATTTATTCAATCAATTGTTTGACCAATTTGAACACAATTGTTGTTAGATATATTTTAAACGATTAATACTGAAAATTTATATAAGATGGAAAACTCAGAAGAACTCAAAAAAATAGTACAAGACAGGTACGGAAAGATCGCCACCCAGGATAAAGCTGTGAATGCATCGTCCTGCTGTGGGGCTACATCTACCTCCAACAAGATCTATAACATCATGATGGACGATTACAGTGAGATGGGGGGATACAATCCGGATGCTGATCTGGGATTAGGCTGTGGATTACCTACACAGTATGCCCAAATTCAAAAGGGCGACACCGTCATAGACCTGGGATCCGGTGCGGGAAACGACTGTTTTGTAGCCCGGCATGAGACTGGTGAAACGGGAAAAGTAATCGGCATTGACTTTACTGAAACAATGATCAAAAAGGCTAGAGAAAATACCGAGAAATTGGGGTATAATAATGTCGAATTCAGGTATGGCGACATTGAAAATATGCCTGTTTCGGATCGTGTAGCAGATGTCATCGTGAGCAACTGCGTACTCAATCTTGTACCCAACAAACCTGCAGTGATCTCGGAAGTGTACAGGGTTTTGAAACCGGGTGGACATTTTAGCATTTCAGATATTGTATTAGTAGGCGAACTACCCGAGAGTTTGCGTAAGGATGCTGAAATGTATGCCGGTTGTGTTGCAGGAGCTATACAAAAGGATGATTACCTGCAACAAATCAAAGCAGCGGGATTTACCAATATCATTTTACAAAAGGAGAAACCGATTGTTATTCCTGATGATATTCTGGAAAAGTACCTGACTACTTCAGAAATAGCATCTTTTAAACGCAATACAATTGGCATATTCAGTGTCACGGTCTATGCTGAAAAAGCCGGACAAAAAGAAACTCAAAAAAAACAAGTGGCTTTGGCTGATATAAGCAATGGGTGCGCGCCTGAATCAGGGTGCTGCTAACCCGTGTCAATGAGGCTTTTTCAAAGACTTGGGCCTTTTGAAACAGCGGGGCCAGTGTTTCCCAAAAGTTTATTTTTTTTGTTTTTTCGCGCCTGACGGCGCGAAAAAACAAAAATAACGATGAATTTATGCGTATTAAAGTCCCTCAAATACTTTTAAAACGACCATACTTATTACTAACTGCCTTATTTCTACAAGCTCATTCGATCTTTAAACCGCGCAGCTTGTCGACGAGACACTTCTATTTTTTCACCACCGCGCAGCTTCACCATCAGTCCTCCGTTAAACCACGTCTCAATTGATTCCAACCAACTCAGGTTGATAATATGTTTTCGACTGGCCCTGAAAAAATACCTGCTATCCAGTTTTTCATCCAACGCATTTAGTGATTTATGAATCATTGGTTTAAATGTCTCAAAATGCACTTTGATATAATTTCCATCAGATTCAAACAGGCGAATATCCGCTAGTTTTACAAACCAGCACTTATCACCGTCTTTCACAAACACCTGGTCTTCGATCGAGAGCACTTTAGAAGAATGAATCGGATTATCTGCCGTAACGAGCTCAATTTTTCTCAATTTTTCCACGGTTTCTCCAAGTCGTTCCGGCTGTACAGGCTTCATCAGGTAATCGAGGGCACTTACTTCAAAAGCCTTTATTGCGAATTCATCATATGCCGTAATAAAGACTACTTCCGGGACAACATCCAGTGTTTCCAACAATTCAAAACCCGTTTTTCCAGGCATCTGGATATCCAGAAACAGGACATCCGGATTAAGCTCATTGATCATCTCCAGCGCCTCATCTGCGTTGGTGGCTTCACCGGCAATTTCGATATCGCTGTATTCGCCAAGTAGAGTAATCAGCTCTTTTCTTGCCAACCGTTCATCATCAATTATAAGTGCTTTCATATTGAAGAATTTTAATAACTGGAAATTTAAACATTATTAACCCTTTGTGCGCGGTATAATGATCTGCGTAAGTACCGTATGCTGATCTTCATTCCCTATATTCAGTTTGGCCTCATTACCATACAGCAAATTAAGCCTTTGAATAGTATTCACCAGTCCCATTCCTGTAATTTTTTCACCACCTGTCAAACTATACCTTCCTGCATTTCTGATTTCAATATACAACCTTTCATCTTTGAGATAGGTCTTCAGACTAAGTTCCCCTCCTTTTTTCAATCGGGCAATTCCATGCTTTATACCGTTTTCAACAAGGGTTTGCAACATCAAAGGGGGAATAAGAAATTCTTCGGAGGCCGGGTGTATTTCAAATTTTACCCGGAGCCTTTCCTCATACCGGGTCCTCTCCAGTCCCAAATAGTCTTTTACTATACTCAATTCTTCAGCAAAGGAGGTAAACCTTTTTTTATCTGCAACCAACGAATTCCTCAAAATGCCTGACAATTGAGTAATTGCGCGCTTTGATTTTCCAGGATCTTCATCGACCAGGGCACGGATACTATTGAGGGCATTAAAAATAAAATGTGGGTTGAGTTGTGATTTAAGGTTGTTCAGCTCAATTTCACGAATCGTGGCCTCATGTTTCAATGCATTATTGTATTGTACAAAAAAGTGGTATGCAAAATATAACACCATCCAGACCAAAAAGATTAGAAAGTAGATAAACGTGAGTCCGAGCAGATACTCGAGATTAAACGCTGTGGTAGGATCGTAAAGGCCCATAGGCAAGGAAACACCCATTCTGAAAAAATACAAAACCAGGCTTAATCCTAATGCACTGGTAAATATCCGGGGTATCAGCAAGGTCATTGACAACTCCAGCCACCTAAAACGCTTTATCAGAAACCTGAAATAATGGGTAAAAAAAAGAAACAAGGTGGCTTCAATGATAAAAAACAACACCTCCATTTCCCTGACCGGGCGCAAAAAAGACCAAAAGAAAATCTGGAAGGCAGCAAATAATGTCCAACCCCCAACTTGCAATGACCAGTATAGTTTCTTTTTACTCAATATATATGGGTTTATGGGTATATGAGTTTATGGGTTACTGAGTTTATGGGTTACTGAGTTTATGGGTATCCCGCTTTCGCGGGAGGGTTTATGGCTAAAAAGCTTCCGATCTGACCAGGTAAAAAAACAAGAATACAGCCATTGCAATTGTCACCCAGGATATTACGGTAAGCGGTTTCTTTAACGGTTCATTTACCTGGGGCATCATAGACAACGCCGTTGAAATAAACGCTACACCGGCAGCCAGGTACATGGCAAATTCCATATAGTCTTTCATATAGATTTCATAACCCCCAAACAAAAGCAGGAGGCCACCAATAATGACCATTCCAAATTCTTTTTTCATACAATTATATTTATAAAACGC
>JAOUKJ010000183.1 GCA_029882675.1 Cyclobacteriaceae bacterium | reverse complement strand
TGCATCATACTCGGGCACTGCACAAACCACAATCATTCTGGTGGGGTCATAGACCAGGCATAGTTTTTCTCCGGCGTTAATGGTCTGGCCGCGTTGAACATCGAGGTTGGCCACCCGCCCGTTGATCGGTGAAGTGATACGGGTGTTAGCCATATCCATCCGGGCTCCTTTCAACGTAATCTCTGCCCCGGCCAGTCCACTGCTATATCGCAGGTTTTCCTTTAGAGCTTCACCTGGCAAAGTGTACCCCATCAACAGGCTTTGGTATTCCGTGAGTTTTTCCCGGTAGTTGGTTCGGGCGCGTTCCAGTTCCAATGCCTGTTTGGCGCTGTCGAGAAATACCAACACTTTGCCCTGATTTATACGTGAACTATTTTGTTTTTTTACACTTAATACTAATCCTGAAGTTTTTGACACCACTTCTACCTGCCTTTCGGAAAGTATTTTGCCCTCGGTCATGATGTGATATTCAAAAGGTTTGTATTCAGCTAGAAATACCGTCACGGTTGTGGCCATATTGCCGGGCCCTTTGTTTTCGGCAGGTTTTTCCGGCCCAAGTGTTTCGCTTCGACCTGCACAGCCTAAAATCCACAGTAAGGTTATTATCCAATTTAGCTTTGCCAGGTGTTTCATCACTGTTTTATAGTTTTGCCTTTTAGGAAATTACAGCTTTGATTTATCAAATCCAAAACTGAAGCTGACCGGGTATTCATAATAATAACACCGGTTGGTATGACAAAAGCGGATCGGAGCACCAATATCTTTCATGTAATCCAGGTAATAATGTATCATCCGGCTGGTGATCCCGAGTTTTTCGGCCAGATCATCAGCCGACCCTGTGGCTTTAAGCCTGATCATCTGATCCAATCGCTCAATTCGATTGATGTATTTACTAATGAGCATAAATTATAAGTTATAAATGTGCTGCAATAACGGTAAATGTAAGTTGCCAGTCAACCCTGAAAATAGTGAAAAAAATCCCGATTTATAGTGAATTTTTACCAACAGGATTTTTATTGAAAAATAAAATTTTAATTATATAAATAAATAATTATATTGCGAGGTTTTGTATAAATATTACATGTGGTCTGCTGAAAAACATTTCTCTCCCTTTCGCATAGTTGTGCTTTTTATGGTGCTGGCACTGGCAGGCCTGGCCATTACCGGCAGGTTGTTTGTTGATCTGACACCGGACTATAGTAACCCACAACTAAATATCTCCTTTACTTTTCCCGGTGCCTCCCCTGAATTTGCAGAACAGGAGGCCACCGCACCCCTGGAAAACGCGCTTTCTACGCTTGCTAATATCAAAAACATCTACTCTGTTTCCCGCTACGATGGCGGCTACGTGCAAATAGAATTTCAAAAAGACGCCGATCTGGACTATCGCAGGTTTGAGGCCGCAGCCATCATACGACAGCTGTATAAACAGCTCCACCCTGGAATCAGTTATCCGGTCATAGCCCGGCAGACACCCGATGATGAACAAACCAGGCCCCTGTTGGTGTACCGGGCCATGACGACCGTCTCTCCGGAAGAAGCAGGACTACAGGTGAGGCGTGTGTTTCGCGGTCTGGGCATGCAGGCGGGGGTGAGTGAAGTGCGTATTGCCGGGGATGAAACTACCCAGGTCACCATTAGGTATGATCAATCGGCGCTCAGGCGTAACGGGATTTCCACCGACCTGCTTGAACAGGCAATAAGCCAGGTGGATGCCTGGAATGTTTCGGGGAAAAGTAATTTCAGGTCAGGGCAAGTGTATAATGTAAAAGTATGGCAACAACATACTTCTGTAGAGGGTCTTCGGTCTTTGATCATCGCTGCCGATTCAGGCAGGATAGTTCGCCTGGGCGATGTGGCGGAAATAAAAGAAGAAACTACCACCCCGGGAAGCTATTACCGCATCAATGGTTTAAACGCAATAAGTTTGTCAATATTTGCCGATGGGGCCTTCAACAGAATTGTACTGGCCGAACAACTTAAAACAAGGGTGACGCAGTTGGCCAAAGACCTTCCCCCCGGGTACGAAATTCTTTTGGGTCATGAGGATACGGAGTTTTTGGTAAAAGAACTCGATAAAATATATTTGCGGGCCGCTCTTTCCGTGGCCATACTGTGCCTGCTTATTCTGGTAGTACGGCGAGACCTCAGGTATCTGGGGGCACTTTTTTCAGGAATACTGATCAATCTCCTGCTGACACTATTGGGAGCCTGGTTGCTTGACATCAAAATACACCTCTATACCATTGCCGGCCTCACCATTAGTTTTGGGTTGATCGTTGACAATGCCATTGTCATGATAGACCATATTCATAGTCGGAAAAGTACAGGCATCGTAACAGCGTTGGTTGCTGCATCGCTTACTACGGTAGCTGCTTTGAGTGTGGTTTATTTTCTGCCCGATGAGGAAAGGCAAAACCTGACAGAGTTTTCTGGTATAATATCTCTTGGTTTGGCAATAAGCCTCATCATTTCCTTGTTTTATTCGCCTGCTGTCTATGCCTTGCTGATGCGGAATATAAAGCCCCCTGATAAGGTCATGAAGAAACGTGCCGCGATCAGATGGTGGCAGATTTATTATCAATTTGTACACCTGCTGGCCTCCTACAAAAAGTCTTTTCTGACTTTTATCATCCTCGTCTTCGGACTTCCCGTTTTTTTATTACCCTCCCAATGGCCCGGTCAGTCATGGTACAACCAAACGGTGGGGCATGATGTATACCAGGAAAAAATCAGGACTTTTTCAGATAAAATGCTGGGAGGGACTTTGCGGCTGTTTGTCAGGGACGTCTATGAGCGGTATAGCTACCGGACACCTGAAGAAACCTTGCTCTTTATTAATGCGGGCCTACCTTATGGACATACTCCACAGCAAATGGATCACTTGATTGTTCAAATGGAGGGCCATCTTAAAAACGTGCAGGGCATAAAGACCTTTATCACTTCCGTGTATTCCGGGCAGCAGGCCTCTATTACGGTGTCGTTTGATGAAGACCATGAAAACGGCCCACTTCCATATATGTTAAAATCCCGACTTATTTCGCACTCCCTTGATATGGGGGGCGCGGAATGGGACATCTATGGCGTAGGCAGGGGCTTTAGCAACAGTGGTAATGACGAAATGCCTTCATTCAGGGTCACTATGAGAGGTTATAATTATAATGAACTGGAACGCCAGGCCAATCAATTTGCCACAAAACTTGAGAAACACCAGCGCATTCAAAAAGTGAACATCGATGAGCGTTTGAGTTGGAATGAGCAATCAACAAAGGAACTTGTACTGAATATTGATCAGGAGAAGCTGTCATATTCCGGGGGGCAGGCCGGGCAGGTTACCAATCAATTGGTTGCTCTGACGGAGCCTTCTCTTCCTGTCACACATATTTCCAGCGATGACCGTTTTCTACCAGTATTCTTACAAGAAAAAAACGCATATCAATTTAATAAGTACGACCTGATGAATGCTCCCCTTGCCCTGGGTAATGAACGTAATCTTAGGTTGGGCCCTTTTGCTACGCTATCAGTGAGGACTACCAAAAATGCCATACACAAAGAAAACAGGCGGTATATCCGCATAGTGGGATTTGATTATATGGGAAGCTTTAGTTTCGCTGAAGCGTATTTGGATAAAACAATGGGGGAGATGGGGGCACTGCTCCCTGCCGGCTATGAAATGGAAAAACAAACCTGGTCATGGGATTGGAACAAGGCCAAAAGGCAGTACGGATTATTAATAGTGCTATTGGTGGCTGTTTATTTCATCTGCGCCATCCTTTTCGAAAACCTGAAACAGCCCTTTTATATCATCTTGTGTGTACCTGTATCCTTTATCGGATTGTTCCTGGTTTTTTCAGTGTTTGGTTTTTATTTCGACCAGGGGGGATATGCAGCTTTTATTATGTTGGGGGGATTGGCAGTAAATGCCGGTATATTCGTGGTTAATGACCTAAACGCATATAAAAAAGGCCCCTACAACCGTAATGTAATAAAGGCCGTAGCAGGTAAGGCCTGGCCTATTATACTTACCGTACTATCCACCTGTTTTGGATTAATACCTTTCGTTTTTGGGGGGCAGCAGGAAGTTTTTTGGTTTTCGCTGGCCATTGGCACCATTGGTGGACTGATGTTTTCGATGGTAGCTGTTTTTGTGGTTTTGCCGGTGATACTTTTCCGCACATCCGGATGAGAGGAAATGATAGACAATAGTAATTTGGAATTTATCTGCCTATCCGGATGCGGTACACTCCTATTTGTTCATTTTTTTCATCAATTATGCCGTCTGCATAGATGTAGTCACCCGATGAACCTATTAACCTGAATCTGTTTGGCACACTGATGTCACTGACTATTTTCTTGTCTTTAAATATTTGCAATCTGGAGGGTACATCATGTTTATACTCAGCATCCTTTTCTGTGGTACCGGTCTTATACACTCTGAATAAGAGGCCATTAGATTGTTCGTAGTATAAGTACGCATAATAGCCATGCCGAACTCTGTCTGTATAATAAAAATCATCAGCTTCAATACCAGTGCGTTCGATGTACTCTGAGGTCATATTGATGCCAGATCCTTCAAATTGAGTGATCAGCTCACCGTGCATATCGTAAACATAAATGAATGGATCAATATCGTGCGAAACATAGAGTTCATCTCTACCTATGGTAAAATAGGTATGGTCAAAATTTGGGAGTAAATCATATTTTAAGAGTAGTTCTGTTTTTCGCCCAAGGAAACGTATAATACTACCATCCACCATTGAAATCATAGCCAATGGAAATGATTCAGCATAATACTCTTTATGATAAAATTTATTTTGATTCATGTGTTCTTTTGTGACACATATTAATGAAGTGCTGTCTGTCACCATAAATGGTTGTAGCTCCATATATTCCGGTAAGTAAACTGCGGGATGGTCTATAAAGTCATTGTTAGAAGCAATATCTGCCACAGATATATCTTCCCCGGAAAAATTCAGGTAAAATCTGCTAAAAAATTCCCAATTGTTATTAAAAATATAAATGACACCGTTATTATAGATGCATCGAAAATTCATATTGCCCCAGACGTAATCTATTCCCTCTACCTGAGCTGGCCCTTTCCCCTGAGATATAGGTGTTTTAAACCTTTCACCTTTTAAATTATACACGGTCACCTTACTTTGTAATATGTCAGCATAATATATAGAGTCGTTTATCAATGTAAAATTTCCTGTTCCCGATATTTGATACTCAGGATTTTCAAGGTATAACGTATCAAAGTTGATTAATATAGAGTTTTCCGCTGTTAATTTCTTTCCTTCTTTATCGCTTTTTATTTCACATGAGCTAACAAGAATCAAAGCAAAAGATAATGTAAAGACAAAAGAATATTTATTCATCATAACAAAATATAAACACCACTTAAATTTTTCCGGCGGGATAGATGAAAGTGGTGTTAATATAGGAAGAATTTTTAACATTTGCCGTTAGAATCACACTTCGGTTTTAGGCTACTGCAATCAGTTCTACAGGTAGTTGCATTTGAACTGGGATCTTTGCAGCACCTATTGGTCGTGCCACCATCAGGGGGTATGATATTACTTTGCGAGTCGTAGCTTCCCAAAAAGAGAATTCCGACAATCATTCCGATACCGACAATTTTTTTAATACTTTTATAGTACTTCATAAATTTATTAGTTTGTTTTCACTACAAACAAAAACGAAATCACTGAAATTATATTTCAATTATTTTATTACTATGAAAATTAATAGATTTATCCGCAAAGTTTAGTATAACAAGTTTAGGAAAGGCCTGGCCTATTATACTTACCGTACTGTCCACTTGTTTTGGATTAAGACCTTTCGTTTTTGGGGGGTAGCAGGAAGTTATCTGGTTTTCGCTGGCCATCGGCACCATTGGTGGACTGATATTTTCGATGGCAGCTGTTTTTGTGGTTTTGCCAGTGATGCTTATCCGCACATCCGGATGAGAGGAAATGACAAATCGTTGAGACGTTTCATAATACCTACCGCCTGCTGCCTGCCGCTTCCAGTCCTCTCCCGAAATCTACCCCGCAGGCTGTTTCGCATTTTTAATAAAAGTAAACCCACTCTGCTCTCCTTCGTCCACAAAATCGATGGTCATACCGATGATAAACATGGTTTGTTTTTTTTCGATGAGCACTTTTACCCCTTCGATATCATAAACTTTGTCTTCTTCGTTTTGTTCATCAAAACCGAGCAGGTAGTTCATGGCCCCACAGCCGGAACCACTGTTTACACCCACGCGGAGGGCATAATTTTCATCTATTTCTTTGCTTTCGAGGATGGCCTGTATTTGCTTTAAAGCCCTCGGCGTGATATTGATGGGATCGAGCATAATGAAAAGATGGTTAACGGGTTGATAATATCGGCCTAAAATTATTTAATTTAGCGGCAGAAATAAAGGATTATTATTAAAAATAAGATTTATGGATGTTTTAATAGAGTTAATTCAGATCGTGTTGCCGGCTGGCCTGGTGCTGTATGCTATGTATTTGGTGGTAAGGTCTTTTATAAATAAAGAAATAGATAAACTCAAACTGGAGATTCGGGGTAGGAGTATTGAGACAGTGATACCCAACCGGTTGCAGGCTTATGAACGCATGATTTTGTTTCTTGAGCGGATTGCCCCGCAGAGTTTGCTCGTAAGGCTCAATAATGGCGACTATACAGCCCGGGAGTTTCAGCAGATACTGCTCAATGAGATCAGAAATGAATACAATCATAACGTATCACAGCAGGTATATATGAGTGACGAAGCCTGGGATCTGATCAAGACGGCGAGGGAAGACCTCATCCTCACCATCAATGAGTCGGCGGCTTCTTTAGACGAAAAAGCCAATGCACTTGACCTGTCAAAGAAAATATTTGATGCCAGTCTGGCAAAAGAACTGGACCCTATCTATCATGCCATCTTGCAGGTAAAAAGTGAAATCAGGCAAACTTTTTAATAAGTTGTTTCGTTCAGGTTTATATCAAGATCAGGAAAGATGGATCCCGTAAACAGCACTTTTTTCAAAAAAGCCATGGACAGCGCTTCAGAAATACTGAAGAACAAAAGCCGTCTGACCATGCTTATAGCCAATGCTTATGGCAAAATGAAAAACATCAATATGACCCGCGCCACGGTCGGTTTTAAGGAAAAAGTAGGGGTGCTGGGCCGGATGATTAAAGCTTATGCCAATGGCACATACCGTCTGGTGCCCTGGAAGAGTGTTCTGCTTATGACCGGAGCCATCGTGTATTTTGTTACCCCGTTAGACCTGATTCCTGATTTTATCCCGGTAAGCGGATTGCTTGACGACTTCACCGTCATTGTATGGGTATATCACGCTGTGCGTAAAGACATTGAAGATTTTGAGCTTTGGGAAAAAGGACAAGATAAACTGCCGAGGGCATAAATGTAACAGGTAGGAAGTAATTGGTAGCAAGACTTTGCTCCTTTTATATTTTTGGGCTGATCTTCCACCTCATGTCCTCCTTAAACTCCTTACTATCAGTGTGAGGCAAAACGGCACATATGGTTAGAAAGACGATAATCAGGGCGTTTATTCACTCCCCTTTTCCATTTTTCATTCCCCACGCCAGACACTCATTACTTGGTGCTAAAAAAAATCACATCCCCGTATAATTTCCCG
>JAOUKJ010000182.1 GCA_029882675.1 Cyclobacteriaceae bacterium | reverse complement strand
CTTTTTCATTGACATATTTGATGCTCCCGTCATCCAAAAGCATTTTGTGTACAATATCATAGGTGCTCTTGTGGATCACAGAATCGGTATACGCCTTATTCACCCATTCCCGGTCATCGGGGTGGACATAATGGAGAAAAACCCCATAATCAGCTGGGTTGTTTGTTTTTTCTATTCCAAGTAAGACGTATATTTCATCAGACCAATACAAAATATTGTTTATCAGGTCGAGTTCCCAGCTACCTACTTTTGCAATTTTTTCAGCTTCCTTAAGGGCGTTTTCACTTCTCCGGATATCAGTTACATTTCTGCATAACGATTCCATTCCTGTCAGATTTCCCAGGGAATCATAAATGGCTTTATTGGATTGTTTGATCCACCTTATTCTTTTTGAAGAATCAAATACAGCATATTCCACCATGGTCTCTACTTTCCCGCTGCGGGCATCTTCCAGCATCTTTTTTATGAGGTTTTCATGCCCGTCATAAGCAATGGTTAACAGGAAGTCAGGATTTTTTGTAAATTTTTCGGGATCATGACCAAAAACAGTTTCAATTGAAGGGGATAAATACTCATATTGCCCATCGGGTATGCTGATTTTAACAAGGCCGTCATCAAGGCCTTCTACCAAACTCCGGAATTTTTCTTCCGATTCCCTGATTTTGTTTTCGCTTTTTTTAAGAACTGTAATATCATTTCCTGCTGAAAGCATTTCTACGAATACTCCATCGCTGTCATAGATGGCCTTGTTTGCCCATGATATCCAGGCCCTGTCTCCGTCCTTTTTGATGTTTTCGTTATCATTTTGTGAAAATTTTTCAGGAAACGTAAACGCAGAATTCACCATTTCAATCAGGTCTTTTCCGTTTTGATCATATCTGGGAACGATAGTTTCTGTAACATGCCTGCCTTCTATTTCTTCTTTTGCAAATCCAAAAAAATCAATACCAAATTTGTTGATGTATTTCACCACGCCCTTTTCATCGATGCGTAAGATGATACTGCTTAAATTTTCAACCAGATCTTCATATTGTCTTTCTTTTTCTATTAATGAGTTTTTGAATTTCTTTTCATCGGAAATATCATAAAACGAACCAGTGACGCCTATTATGTTTCCAAGCTTGTCTTTCGTGAATCCTGCATTTTGCCTGACCGAAAACCGGGAGCCATCTTTTTTAACCCCCACCAACTCATCATAGCTGTCATAATAACCCTTTGAAACGAGTATACCCATGATCTTTTCAGCAACAGAGATGCTTTCAGCTGTCCAATAATTCAACACATTAGGCTTTTCTCCAATCATTTCGTCTACACTGTCATAGCCCCACATGGTAGCTGCTGCCTTATTCGCAAAGAGTACGTTTCCCTCCATATCTGAAGCAAATGAAGCATTTATTGAAGTTTCAAGTGTAGATATACAGTAATTTAAGCGCAATTCGGTCTCCTTATGCGCTGAAATGTCTGTTCCAATGCAGTTTATGATCCTATCTGAAGGAGGTTCCGGGGTGTTTTGAATCCTATATCTCAACCACTGCGGCTTTTTGTTTTTTGTATTCGTCCTGAATTCAAAATAGTCAGGTAAGGGAGCTGCCTGATTTTTAAAAACAGAACGTACATGTTCCCGGTCATCGGGGTGAATGAGATCAACGAACTGTGTAATCTTTAAAGGGAATACACTATTATCAACGCCGAAAAAGTCCATCGAAGGCCCCCAGTGGGCTATGGTGTCCACGTCCTTGTTCCACCGGAGCAGGGAATGCCCGGTGTCATCCAATACACTTTGGAGTAAATCAGGATCTTCAAAAAAACGACAGCCGTTGCTTCCCGTATTCATTTGTTTTATGAATCAGAGGTTAATATATAGACCACCATAATATACGGTGTTCAATTGAATTATTCAATTAATGCACAAGATTTGCGGGTCTAAAGATATCTGATTAACAAAAAAAGGAGTCTATTGTTTTACGGCTTGCTTTTTTTAACAACGTTTTTCAGCGCATCAAGTCCGAGGAAATTAAGAATAAGTAGAGCGGGAATAAAGGCCAGAAACAGGATTAGGTTTTGGGTGAATAAGTAGACCAAAGATGACAATGTGAGGTAAAAAAGGGGTACAAGAACGAGCCCGCCGGCATATTTAATGGAACCGGTAAATACATGATCTGTTACAAATTTATTATTAACCCAATTAATGATTTTGTAAGGAAGTATATTGAAGGGATATATTAACCACGCCGACAGATAGTGATGGATAAAGTGTCGGGGTTTTGCATCAGATGTATGTTGGGATGGTTTTTCGCCTGCGGCAAGCGAATCTATAATGTCCTGATCAACAGCCAATTGATCCGCAATGGATTTCCTGTAGGGTCTGATGCTTAGCCATTCTTGTTTCAGTGATTCGTAGTTTTGAGGGGGAATATAAAAAACAAGCTTCTTCATTTTTCCATACAGGTCGTCCTTGATCAGGTCGAGTGTTTTTCTGGGATCTTTCAGGTAATTTTCTTTATAATCTGCAACATCAAAAGGTTTGTCAAATTTAATCAAAACCCGGCTCCTGAACTCTTTTGGTTTTTCATAATGAAGACCTACCGGTATGATTTTAAGTCCTGTTTGCCAATGATTATTGTTTTCAGCTCCCAGTGCAATGCGGGGTAGGCCCCGTTGCAGTGACCTCAGGTTCCACTCTTCGGCATGGTTGCCTTCGGGAAACATGATCATACAGTTGTTTTTAGCCAACAGGCTCATACAAGCCTCGAATACTTCATCATTTCTTTTAACACCCGAAATGCCGTCACGTATTCTGTAAATGGGCATCATACGAATAAAGTGAAGGGCTTTAGCCGCCCAATGACTTTTAAATACACTGGCTCTGGCGAGAAACCAGGGCTTCCTGCTGATCGAGCAGGTGATAAGGATAGCATCAAGAAAGGCATTTTGATGATTGGCCGCGAAAATTACTGGCCCCTTGGCAGGAATATTTTCTGTGCCTGTTATCTCCCATTGTCGGAAGTAATACTTCATAGCCACAGTGGCGAAAAAACGCAGTACCAGGTTGAAAAGGTATTTCATTCTCTTCTCTCTATCAATCTGTTGAAAAATAATACTTAACTCGCAATCCGATGAGTTGAAAAACGCAGGCAATATAATAGATTTAAAGTTAAGGGCTTTCTTAACCTGAATAATTCAGGTTAATTGACTGCCAAAATAGGTCTAATTAGTCTCTGTAAAGTAACGGTTTCAGGTTAATTAAGGATCCGGCTAAACTCATCCCGCCTGGAAGGATTAATTTGTGAAAGTAAAGTGAAAGCCTGTTGCCTCACCTGCATACTTCCATCAGAATAAATATTGATCAACTCATTGGTTTTAGCATCAATAAAAGCGATCACCAAAACCGATGCCGGGCTCTGATCCTTGATTGTTTTTACATCCTGTAGCACCTTAAGTATTTTTTGTCGGCTGGCATCCTGATCCTCATAATATGTATCCATGGCCAGCCGATGATAGGTGTAATAGCCCTTTCGGATGGGCTCCATCCGTTTATTGGTCAGGTTTTCAATAAGCCAGTAACGGTTGCGCATATTATTTTCATTAGATTTCCACCCGGGACGATTAATTTGTTGCGCATTATTTACCACAGTATAGGCTTTTTGAAAATATGTTGTCCCTCCCAAATCACTAAATGAGTCATAATCTAGGCCAAGGATCAGGTAAGTATAAAAGGCCAGCATAGAAGTCAGGTTGCTGTTAATGGCATTTTCGCTGAAGTCGAGCGGTTGAGATTCAATATATTCAAATTGCCAGTCGCGGTCAGCAAAATTCAAAATGATCGACTCATAATTACTCCCATAGACTGGTCGTGCGGCCTGGATCTGGATAGAGGCCGAATAACTCCCTATCCTTGGAGCATCTTCTATGATGATGTTGAGGTTGCACTCTATACGTTCATGTACTTTAAACTGATCGTTCGTCCATCTGCGGGTATTTAAAAACTGTTCAAATGAGGTCTCCATATCGTCAAAAACACTGCGATCTGTGGAGCGAACTTTTTCGCTGTTTACAATTACAGTGCAATTGAGTTCCTGCCCATGCCCTTTGTAAATCAGAAGGAACAGGAGGACGAATACTAGGCTATAGTCCTTCAATAATTTCATGTACAATGTCCTTTGCCACCTGGCTTTTATCTTTTAACTCAAAATCTTTTCTTTTATTATTCTTATCAAAGATAATAATCTTATTGGTATCATGCTCAAATCCCGCACCTTCTTCATTGAGGCTGTTAAGTACAATAAGGTCAAAGTTTTTGTTTTTGAGTTTTAATCGGGCGTTATCTTCTTCATTCTCCGTTTCAAGCGCGAAGCCGACAATCAGCTGGTCTTTTTTCAAACCGCCCAACTCCGCTGCGATATCCTTCGTTTTCTTTAAATCGATGCTGAGTTCGGAAGTTTTCTTTTTTATTTTTTGTGTGGAATAGAAAGCGGGGGTGTAATCGGATACGGCAGCAGCCAGTACGGCGATATTCATAGCGTCAAACAAACCAACTGTGGCCTCAAACATTTCCTCCGCCGTATTAATATTTATGACTTTTACATTTTCAGGGGGAGTGAGGTTGGTCGGGCCGGATATCAGGTGTACTTCACAACCCTGATCGGCCAGTTCTCGGGCAATACTATACCCCATCTTTCCTGATGATCTGTTGGTTATATAACGCACAGGATCAAGGGATTCACGGGTAGGTCCTGCCGTCACAAGGGCTTTTTTGCCTTTGAGGAGTTGTCGGCCAAGTAGAAAATCTTTCACAATATTAAAGATAACCTCAGGTTCGGCCATACGACCTGTTCCGGTCAGGCCACTGGCGAGTTCTCCATGTTGGGCTTCGATGATGTGGTTGCCGTAGCTTCGAAGTTTTGTAAGGTTATTTTCGGTGGACTGATGTGCATGCATATCCAGATCCATGGCCGGAGAAACAAAAACAGGGCAGCGTGCAGAGAGATATACAGCCAGTAAGAGATTGTCGCAAAGGCCATGAGCCATTTTTGCCAGGGTATTGGCGGTGGCCGGTGCAATGACAATTAAGTCTGCCCACAAGGCCAGGTCCACATGGTTGTTCCATTCTCCCGTGTCGTTTTTCTGAAAGGAACTGAGAACGGGATTCTTTGATAAGGTGGATAAGGTGAGCGGTGATACAAATTGCTGGGCGGCCGGGCTAAGCACGACACGCACTTCTGCCCCTGCTTTTATCAGAAGCCTGACTAATAGTGCTGATTTATATGCTGCTATACTGCTGGTTATCCCCAGCAGTATTTTTTTGCCGCGGAGCATGGTACGCTATCTTATAGTTCGGGTATTTCTGCGGTATCTTCCCGCTTGCGATACATTAGCTTTCCTTCCATGAATTCTTCAGTAGCTACGTTGGTAGACTTTGGCTGCTTTTCATAAAACCTGCTGATCTCAATTTGTTCCCTGTTTTCGAAAATTTCTTCCAGGTTGTCTACGGTTGAAGCAAATTCAGCAAGCTTTGCACTGAGCTCTTCTTTTTCCTTAACGGCAAGTTGTTTCGAACGCTTGGATATAATAGCCATTGATTCATAAATGTTGCCGGTGTCTTTTACCATCTCATTGACGTTTCTGGTGATGACTGAAGATGAAATCATATTTTTTCGATTTTATTTTATTACTTTTTTGCTAAATCCTGTATCTTCTCCAAAGAGTTGATGTATAACTTTTCTACTTCGCTGATGTGGATGCTGTCAGGGTACCTGTCTATAAATTTTTCATAGAATTCCCTGACATTGGAATACCTTTCCGATTGCTTAGATAAAATACTTTTTTCCGCAATATTGTATTGGGCAAGTATTTTATAATAATCAGCCTCCTCAGTCAGTTTAGAGTCCGGATATTCAAATTTAAAGTTGTCTAAAGCCACAATTGCAGCCGTGTAACGCTTCAGCTTGAAGTAATGAAAAGCATTGTCGAAGCCTTTCTTTTCAAGCCTTTGCTGTATCTCTTCAATGATATTCACAGCTTCTTCCCCAAATTTATTGTCCGGATACCGGTTGAGGAAACTTTGCATGGCCGTAAGCGCCTCAAGACTGCTTGATTGATCCAGGTTTGATTCCGGGGAGTCAGCGTATAATGAATAGGCATGCATATACCTGGCCTCCTGAACCATTTCGCTCCGTCCGTAGGATTCATAAAAGGTTTTGAAATGATGAGAGGCTAACAAAAACAAATTTTGATGGTATTGACAATACGATAAATAAAACTGCACTTGTTCTCCTTCAGGAAGGCCCCGTACGATGGGTAATATTTGCTCAAATAATATTGATGCACGATAATAATCCTCACCCTCATAATATTGAAGCGCCGCCTCATATTTTACCCGCCAATCCTCACTTTTTTCAATCTTTCTAAACTGACAGCCAGAAGTCAGTACGACTATAAAAAGGAACGGAACTAAGTTTATTTTTACCCATTTTCGCATAAGCCTGCAAATATAGTGTTGTTATCGTTATTTAACAAAAAAAGCGAACGTTAAGAATCAGAAACCGCAAATGCAGGGAATCGAAAATCTCCTGCATTGGCTGTGCCGGAAGAAAAGATTCCTGCTGCCATATCGTAGTACCCGGTAATCATTATTTTGCCAGGAAACCATTTCTTGGTTATATTACAACTGATGAAAAGAAAAAATATTTTGTCCGCAGGTGCTTTTATTTTCTGACAATAAGCTTGCGGGTCATGACCCCGTCATTGTCAATGTATAAGGTGTAAAAGTAAATGCCGGGATTGAAACTTTCGGCCTTAATCTTAAGTTCAGTTTCCAGGGGCTGAAGTGTGTATTCTCCTACGATGCTCCCAAGTACGCTGTGTATGACGATTTTGGCCTCACTTTCCAAATCATTGATCCTGTAATCCACTACGGCATATTCAGATACGGGATTGGGGTAGACATCATTGATGACGACTTGTTTGGAAGAATACAGGGAAGAGTGCGATAGTTGGTTTTCAATGGTGTAATTAACATCGACCTCTACTGCGTCAGCCGGATTTTGCGTATTGTAAATCAGGTACTTGACACTGCTGAAACCCTCTACCAAACCCGATTGAAGAATTGAACGGAGCGAATTTATCGTCTCACCCGGATTAAGCCGTTTAATGGTGTTTAATTCATCCGTTTCCGTATCCATACAGTCGTTGTCCCAGCAAAACCATGTCTTTTGACTTGTCCCGATGGTCGCATCCAGTCTTTTTATTCCAACATGAAGTACTTCATTAGAATTGTTTGTTATGGAAATGGGAGCTTTTATCTCTTCACTAAACGTGCCGGAGAAATTCAGGTTTTCTGAAACCACTATTGACTGAGCGTTGAGTGCCCAGCAGAAAAGCATAAACCATATATAAATGACGACCTTTTTCAATTCTCTTCCATCTCCTATTTATAACATATGCTATTATAAAAAAGGGTTTAATTGATAAAATAATACAATAACAGACAGGTTCTTTAGTTACGGCTATAAAACCCGACTACTAAAGTTAACAAATTTATTGAAGAATAGGTTAATCTTTTTTGAAAAAATAACTGGTTGTGCACAATAAACGGTTACTCGCTTCGTTCAGGCGTGGCGCTTGCCGAAGGGGCAGGCGGGGCAGCAATGAATAATTCCTCTTTTTTTGGT
>JAOUKJ010000779.1 GCA_029882675.1 Cyclobacteriaceae bacterium | reverse complement strand
CTCATTTATGGCTTTGTCCTTTTCTCTTTTGTATACAACAACTACTTCATTCAGGCTGGTTATTTCTTCCTTCATACCTATTTCAAGCACCACTTCCTTTCCTGAACTAACCAGAATTTCTCGAACGAAATAAGGCTCATAACCAATCATTCTGATTTCCAAACTTTGCCTTCCTACCGGAACCTTTTCCAAAATAAATGATCCGTCAAGACCTGTTGTTGATCCTACAATGGGATCTGAATCAAGAAGCATGACTGTAACCCCTATTAAATCTTCATGCGTGATTTGGTCTGTTACATGTCCTTTGACAGTTTGTGTGACAGTTTGCGAATATGAACCTTCAGAAAAACTTATAATACATACTATAACAAATAAAATCTTCTTCATTTTAAATTATATTTTAGTTTATTAAAAAAGAATGTCTTGTTATCAATGATGAGATAGAATGAAATCAGTAATAACAACCCCGTTTGAATCACTTTACTCATGGGATGAGTAGCAAAAATTTCATTGAAATAACCTGCTACCGTAAACCATAATGCCCAGGGAATAAAAATGGATAAGAAGTAGAATAAGCTGGTGTGTCGATAATGTTTAATATCCATGGCGCTATTTGTTTTTTTGATACAAATAACTGGCAGGAAATGCTCCCCATCGACCGGTCTTATAATTTGAGACTTTTTATAGGTACAGGATTATAAGTCTGTACCTTTCAGAAAGAACAATACGGCCTAAGAGGCCTTACGAAGAGGGGATGACATGTATTGAGAAGGGGTTGTTCCTTTATGCTTCTTAAAAACGGTGTTGAATGTTGATTTGGAATTAAAACCTGAATCCAGGGCTATTCCAAGAAAGCTCAGATGAGTAACCTGAGAAGCGCGGTCAATAAATTCCTCTACGCGATACTTATTGACAAAATCATTGAAATTTTGCTCTTCAAACTGATTAATAATTTGAGAAAGGTGATGTGGGGGGATCTCCAGGTATTGTGCTAGTGAGTTCAGGGTCAAATTAGGATCGAGATATGGTTTTTGGCTAACCATTAAATCCGTAAGCAGGTTGTGCTTTTCTCTTGCTAAATCATCTTTTAAACTTGATTTTTGATAAGTGGATTTCGTTTTTTCTGCTATCTCTACAACCAAATTATCGGTAAAAATATTTTGATGTCTAATGCCAAAATACCCTAAACTGAGTATAGCACCGACCAACATCGAATAAAAAATAAAATCCGGGTTAAAAGGGTAAGTTAGTCCCATGAGGTCTCTTGTAATGAGGACGATGATGACGGTAAGGAAGATAAGTCCAACTCCCCAAATAAAACTTCTAAGCCAATTAAGGTTGATTAGTTCAGTGTTAGAAAAATTGCTCTCGACAAGCAATTTATATCTGCTTAATAGTCGATTTGCATATATAGAATAGGCCACTCCGGAAACGATAATTGCCACCAATAGAACATTTGAGAAGACCTCAAAATCATCGATCACTCCCCTATCCACCAATCTCTTTTCTTCCGCTGAAAAGAAAAAATAAAACCGAAACATGTACAGGTAAGTACTCACAACAGGAAGAAAATGCAGATAGTCTTGCTTTCTTAGCTGATGATTGTTGTTAAAAGAATAGAAAATATATAAATAGAGTAATGGGCCATAAAAAAAAGGAAATGGAACGGTGACACCTATAAGGTGGGGGTATATTTCCCAAAATCCTTCAGAATTTATATAGGAACTGGTCAGGTGGATACCTATCACCAGCATCCAAACAGCAAGTATGGTGTCGGGTAGCGATTTAGACTTTTTGTTGAGTAGTAGAACAAACTGAAACAACGCTATAAATATTCCTATGGTAAAAATTATTTTCATATAAGCTGCGTCTTTTTACTGCTGGTTTATGTCATTTGGTTTTTATAAGCGC
>JAOUKJ010000778.1 GCA_029882675.1 Cyclobacteriaceae bacterium | reverse complement strand
TTTTCGCCACCAGCCTGCATGAAGATGAAAAAGAATGTCTGAGCATCGTTAAAAATGCCCAGAAAATATACGATGCTAAACTACACCTTGTTCGCATTAATACACCGAACAATTTTGAGCGGGATAAGGATTCCCTGGACACGATGAAAGAATACGCGGAGAAAAATAATCTGGAAAACTACACGCTCAATGTCTTTAATGATGTAACAGAAGAAGAAGGCATCATCTACTTCGCAGACCACATCAATGCAGACCTGATTGCCCTGGCTACTCATGGTCGCACTGGCTTTGCCCACCTGCTTTCAGGAAGTATTGCCGAAGACGTTGTAAGCCACGCCAACAGGCCTGTACTTACACATGTAATAAAAGGATAATTAATCAAATTTATGAAAACGTATTGGTGTTTCTCTTTCCCGGGGAAACACCTTTTTTTTGACCGGCCTCCTATTTAACAATTATACAGGGCTCTGTAAAAAACTTCTTTTAATTCCATTGTTTACGTAGACTGATTTGCCCTTTTATTCAACACTTTCTGTAAAAGGTTTGAATTTCAAATCATACTTCAATAAAATATCACTCTTTAAATACCCCACTTTTAGCAATTATTGTATCGCTGAACAGATAATGTTGATATAACACAGCTTCTACTCATTTTCCGCATGATGAAAATTTATTAAAATAAGAAAGGGTTAATATATTTATAACAATTGTTTTGAAAATATTAATCATCGATCACCTTCATCAAAATCATCACACAGGAAAAGTATTTTATATAAATGCAATTTTATATTTTTATATTTACATTAATACATGTAAGACCTTCATTGTGGATAACTATTTTTTGTGAAATTTTTTTGAATTCACAAAAATAACTACATTGAAATTGAATGATAAATTTATTGCTATGAGAAAACTAATACAAGTAATCCTCGCTTTTCTCCTGGGAATAGGCTTTGCTTATGCTCAGGATGTAAGCGTATCCGGGAAAGTCTCGGATGAAAACGGTGATGCACTGGTTGGTGCTTCGGTAGTTATCGAAGGTACGAGCCAGGGCACTGTTACCGACATCGAAGGAAACTACAGTTTGTCAGCGCCTTCCAGCGCCAACCTGAAGTTTTCATTTGTAGGTTATGTAGATCAAGTCGTGAGTATTGGCAGCCGTACGGTGATCAATATTCAAATGGCACTCGATGTTACAGAGCTTTCAGAAGTCGTTGTTACCGCCTTTGGTGTGGAAAGGGAGAAAAAAGCCCTGGGTTATTCCGTCACTGAAGTAGAAGGCGATGATTTTACCGAAGCACGGGAAATCAACATCGCCAATGCCCTGACCGGTAAAGTGGCCGGGGTAAACGTAAGTAACATGGCTACCGGCCCTGCCGGCTCAAGCCGGGTGGTTATCAGGGGTAATGCTTCCCTTTCCGGAAACAACCAGCCTTTGTATGTAGTGAATGGTATCCCCATGAACAACGACAACTTCGGCAATGCCGGCATGTGGGGTGGTTCAGATGAAGGAGATGGTACAGCCAGTATCAACCCCGATGACATCGAGACTATAACTGTTTTGAAGGGAGCCACCGCAGCTGCCCTGTATGGCTCCAGGGCCTCCAACGGTGTGATTCTTATCACCACCAAAAAGGGTACCAAAGGGCAGGGTATAGGTGTGGAATTTAACACCAACTATGTGTTTGAAGAAGTGATGGATCTCACTGATTATCAACAGGAATATGGCACGGGTTATACCGACCCACCGGCCACTCCCGAAGATGCCTATGACTGGGGTGGTGGTTCATCCTGGGGGGGCAAACTCGACGGTTCCATGGTGTATCAGGCCGATGGTGTGCAGCGTCCCTATAAATATACGGGTAGCAACATCAAGAAATTTTACGAGATGGGACATGCCCTGACCAATACCAT
>JAOUKJ010000777.1 GCA_029882675.1 Cyclobacteriaceae bacterium | reverse complement strand
AAAAGTCAAAATACCCGTAAAGGCGGGTATTTTGATACTTTTTTGATAGAAAAACCTCAGTCAGTTAAGACCTAAATGACAGCCAGAACACCATTGACATATCCCACTGATTCCGCCAGGCCGGGCAAAGGATCATCCGCATCTTTTTCATATTCAAAGCTCACTGTACCCTCAAATTTCATAGCAGTAAGTAATTGTAAAAAGGCCACCACATCGATTACGCCATGTCCTATTTCAATATTTTTGCCATCTGCATTTGCCTGGTCTACATCTTTGATATGAAAGTCATAGATTCTTTCAAAATACCTAACCGTCTCTTTTATCGGATCCAGTTTAATTCTTTGGGTATGGCCAATATCATGGCACATCCCAATCCGTTCATCCAGATCTTTAATCTTATCATAGATACTACCCAGGCTGGGGTATTGTTCATCTCCAGGTCCATGATTGTGTATTGCCAAGATGATGTTGTATTCTTTAACCTTAGTTTCGACATAAGCGAGTAATGAATGTGCAGGAACGCCCACAATCATCTCCATACCTGCCTTTTTAGCATATTTAAAGGCCTGGTCTACTTCCTCCTTGGTTTTCATATAAATTACCCCACCGGCTGCCAACTTTATACCATATTGTTCAAGCAATACTTTGGTTTTGGAAATAGCGGCCTGATCACTATCCAGGGGCAGATGCATGCTCTTTAAGCAAACATGAGTAAGTCCTACACGAGCCATCATTTTCACCGTCTGCTCAGTGTCAAATTTTCTTAATGAATAAGAAGCCAGTCCCAGTTTAAGCTTATGTGTAGACTTATTTACCTTTTGATCTTTCGTTTTGGCGATGGAAGGAATCCCTCCTGTAAGGGCCGCCACAGCTGTCAGCCCTCCCATCTTCATAAATGCTCTTCTGTTTTTCATAATATGTTTTTTTCTGCCGTTAAATAAACACAAATACCAGTAAGAAACAAAATCCTAATCCAGACAACATTATGAAATTTTTTAGGAATTGGTTATATAGTGACAAAATAAACTGACAAACATTACTGATCCATTCGTCCGAAACAATCCATAACCCCACAGAAACAGAATTATGCAACTAAGCCTGATTGACTGGTTCATTATTGGCGCTTATATACTTATTACACTGGCAATAGGGTTATGGTATAAAAAACAAGCCGGAAAGAGTCTGAGTGATTTCTTTTTGGGTGGGAGAAACCTGCCCTGGTTTGTTGCTGGTATCTCGATGGTAGCCACCACTTTTGCGGCAGACACCCCACTGGCCATCACTGAACTGATGAATCAAAATGGAATATCAGGAAACTGGTTATGGTGGAATTTCATTATCGGGGGAATGCTCACCACATTTTTCTTTGCCCGTTTATGGCGAAGAGCAAATGTGCTCACTGAGCTCGAACTCGTGGAATTCAGGTATAGTGGTAAAGCCGCATCTTTTTTACGTGGGGTTAAATCGCTCTATATGGGTTTATTGATTAATACCCTTTTTATCGGATGGGTCAACCTGGCTCTTGTTTCCATTCTCACCGTCTTTTTTGACATACCAGATCATCAAATGATATGGTATGTGGCCCTGGCCATGCTCGTTTCCGCCTCCTATTCCACTATTTCCGGTCTAATCGGGGTGGCTCTTGCCGATGTTTTTCAGTTTTTTATTGCGCTGACAGGCGCGGTGGTACTGGCTTTTCTTGTCGTATCATCTGATCAGATCGGGGGTATCAGTCATTTGAAAGAAAACCTTCCGGATGGTGCGCTGAACTTTTTTCCCAATTTTAGTTTGTCGGGTAATGCCACCGAAACTTTCACCGGATTGTCTGTATCTATATCTATGCTATTGGCATATATTGGAGTACAATGGTGGGCCACGATGTATCCCGGGGCAGAGCCCGGAGGCGGCGGATTTATTGCC
>JAOUKJ010000776.1 GCA_029882675.1 Cyclobacteriaceae bacterium | reverse complement strand
CTTTGGTCAGGTTGAAAAAATATTCACTTGCTCCGTCAGGCCGGCCCTTTAGTTGATTGATATCAATATCCGGGAAGGGTAAAATGCCGGGAAAAGACCCGATGAAGAGTGTGATGATAAACAGATATTTTGATATACGCATTAATTTCCAATGACCTGGTAAAGGAAATAAAGATATGAAAAATCAGTACATTATTAAAAGGCGGGTGAATTACTTTATTACTTGTCGGGTTTTGGCGCGGAAGTGGGTATGCGCTTAGGCCGGAAGAAATTTAGAATTTAAAATTTGGTTCCGCTTGTTGCGGGAATGAATTTAGAATTTCGGCAAAGGTGGTCCGCTCCTCAGTAGCCAGCGTTGTATCTTGTACCTTGTCTTTCACCTCACATCAAAAAGATTGAAGTGGCATTACATAATGTACCCCCCTCCCCGGCAATATTGCTGCTAAATATGAATAAACAGTTTACGGGCCATTGAAGAAAGTCTACAGATAGATCAGTAGGCTGTCTTCAAAATAGTGTTTAAACAAGAATATTTTATTGTTATAACAAAATCGCATTCAAAAGGACACAGGCAATGTTTTGGATATTAAAACCCTAATATTAGTGTTTTAAAAACCCTAATATTAGTAAGTAAAATACACGGAAAATAGTGAGGAAAACACCGGAATATAGTGAAGAATTTTCACTATATTCATTATTGTATATCATTGATTAATCATTTACCTTTGTGCCTTAATCATGTCTTTTGGCCTATCTAATACCGTGTTATCCGCATTCTGACGGATAATGACCAATGCTATAACCAAAGAGCAGGAGCCGCTATGTATTGTTATTTTGTGCCCGGACGAAGGTTCGGTAGCAGGAGAGGTATATGTCGATTTTTTTGTTTATGCGAAACGTAAAAAAAAAGCTTACATGTATAAGTGTTTTGTATGTAGTTTAATGATAACAAAGGTTACCTAAAATAGTATTATTAGTATATATAAGTCTTTATAGGTAATAAATCAGATTAAGATAACAGATATAGTAGGTATAACGAATAAAAACAAAGAATATTATGATTGTCCGCATTACCACATTATTGATCATGGTCCTTTTATGGACGGGCGTACATGCCCAGCAGGGCTACGACAGCCTGATGGCTCCGCAGGTATGGCTCCGTGCCGATGGGCAGGAAGTGACCCCCCAGCGGTGGGCTGATGTGAGTAGCTATGGACGACATGCCACCTCGCAGGCGGGGGAAGGGCCGGTGGAAGGAGAGCTGCTCAACTACAACCCCACGGCCCTGTTTGACGGGGAGAATGATAAATTGGTTGTGCCTTACAGTATGGATTCGCTGGGTGCCCTCACTGTACTTTCGGTATATTTCCCTACAGACACCACAGAACGAGCCATCTGGGGCCTACTGGGAGAGGCACAACGTGAGATATGGTTGAGCACCCACCGGGTGGCGGGCCCGGACACGACCAATGACCACTATGAAAAAATAGTAGGACTGCCGATACTCAATACGGTAGTACAACACTGGGACAAACCTGCAATGAGCGAAGGGCCTTACCTGGGCCTGGGTACAACACCCGACCAGGCGATACTACCCTACAAGGGTCAACTGGCCGAACTACTGGTCTTTGACCGGGCGCTGGACTATATGCAAAGGATACAACTGGAGACCTACCTGGCCATCAAATACGGGATAGGCAAAGAGGAGGGTAATTATGTGAGCACGAGCAACCAGGTGTTGTGGAACACGCTTGACAACGAAATATATGGCAGCCGGATAGCTGGTATAGGGCGCGACGATGCACTGGGGCTGTATCAGAAACAAGGGAGCAGCGCCCTGGACACCACACACCTGTTGGCGATGAGTGTCGGCAACCTGGCCCGCACCAACAGGGACAATATGGCCACGATCAACCCGGGCGA
>JAOUKJ010000774.1 GCA_029882675.1 Cyclobacteriaceae bacterium | reverse complement strand
AACCCCTGGAAGAGATCAGCGATATGGTCCACGATGCCGGAGCTCTGCTGGTGGTGGATGCGGTCACCTCGTATTGCGGTGCCGACATCAACGTAGACAAGCTGGGTATCGATGCCATCTATTCCGGGACTCAAAAATGCCTCAGCGCCCCTCCCGGACTGTCGCCGGTATCATTCTCTAACCGGGCTGTAGAGGTGTTGAAAAACAGAAAGACCAAAGTACAGAGCTGGTTTCTGGATCTCACCCTCGTGATGAATTACTGGAGCGGACAGAAAAGAGCCTATCACCACACGGCCCCGGTATCGGCGATGTTTGCCATGCGCGAGGCCCTGCAGATCGTGCTGGAAGAAGGGCTGGAGGCCCGCTTTGAGAGACACCGGAGAAACCATTTGCTGCTGAAAGAAGGGCTTGCCGGATTGGGAATAACTTTTCTGGTGGATGAACAGTACCGCCTGCCTATGCTCAACTCCGTCAATATACCCGAAGGAGTGGATGAAGCCGCTGTGCGCAGCCGCCTGCTTAATGAATATAATATTGAAATAGGCGCAGGCCTTGGCCCACTTGCGGGCAAAATATGGCGTATAGGCCTGATGGGGGAAAGTTCTGATGCCAATCATGTGAACATGCTGGTGTCTGCTTTGAAAGAGATATTGAATTAGTTCCCGTTCCCGTTCGGGATGCCGCTACGGGCTCTTTATGAAATTTCATGAAGTCTATGGCCTAAAAAAATATAGTTAGGGACATTTTGCTGCCACTTCTGGTGGTGGCAAAATGTTAAATTATTACTACTTTACAGACAGACTCGATCTAACCCTTGAAGGGTTCAGAACCCTTCAAGGGTTAGATAAAGGGTATAATTTAAATATCATGATTCTAAAAGACAAAATAGTTTCCCTGCTTGAAAAGGAGGTGAAAGGAGAAGTGCTGAGCGATGATCACAGCCTGGGATTGTATGCTACGGATGCCAGTATATACCAGATCAGGCCTTTGGCAGTGGTTCTTCCAAAGGATGATGACGATGTGAAAGCCACCGTCGAAGTCGCCAGGGAGTATAAAATGACTATTCTTCCGCGTGGAGCAGGAACAAGTCTTGCCGGACAAACAGTTGGCCGTTCTATTGTGATTGATTTTTCCAAGTATATGAACAAAACATTGGAGATCAATACGGAGGAAGGTTGGGTCAGGGTGCAGCCCGGAAAGGTGCGTGATGTGCTCAATGCCGAACTGGCTGCTCACAGGCTACACTTTGCCCCGGATCCGGCCACTTCCAGCCGGGCTAATGTAGGGGGTATGGTGGGCAACAACTCTTCCGGCACCAAAAGTATTATCTACGGAAAAACGGTAGATCATGTATTGGAAGCCCGGGTGCTGCTGGCAGATGGTACGGAGATGCTGCTGAAAGATTTGACAAAAGACCAGTTTGCGGCTAAATGCACCGAACAAACCAGAGAAGGAGACATCTGCCGCGGTTTCAGGGATATTATCAATAATAACAACGAAGAAATAAAAGCCCGCTTTCCCAAAGTAATGCGGCGTGTGGGAGGCTACAACCTGGATGAGTTTGTGGATACAGACAGTTGGAACCTGGCCAAAATCATCACGGGCAGTGAAGGTACACTGGCCACAACACTGGAGGTGAAGCTCAACCTGGAGCCTTTGCCCAAATATAAGTCTGTCTGTGTGGTGCACTTTGCAGAACTTTTGGAGGCCATCCGTGCAGTGGAACCCATGCTTGAGTATAGCCCTGCAGCTGTTGAGATCCTCGACAGGCATGTCCTTCAGCTAAGCCGTGAAAACCTGACTACTTCCCGCCACAGTCATTTCATTCAGGATGATCCGGCAGCAATACTTATTGTGGAGTTTTATGGAGCGACACCGGAGGAAGTGAAGGCCCGCCCGGAAGCTATGATTGAACGATTGAAGACCGAA
>JAOUKJ010000775.1 GCA_029882675.1 Cyclobacteriaceae bacterium | reverse complement strand
CAATAAATCGTTCAGGTTGCTGGTGGCTTTTGATGGGGCGGAGAGTATGGATTACGATACCTGGCAAACCGGCATTAATCTGGAACATGAACTATCTGATCGGTGGACGATGAACTTTATCCTGTCTGCAGTAGATACCCGTGAAAAAGAATATATTGATTTGGAGGGGGGATACAGGCTTTGCGATGTAGATAAAAAACCGGGATCATCAAGTTATGATGAATGTATTGTCACACGCGGCATCGGCACACAGTATAGCTATGCGCGAAACCGCCTGGCGGCGCTGATTACCAACGCCCGCATGCGATCCAACCATTCGATTTCCTCACGGCATCAGATAGAATGGGGCTTGGCTGTTAACTCCACAACAATCAATGACCACCAGCATGAATACTCCTTTATAGATTCGGCGGGATATGTCACTTCCCTCGATCGGGCCATGGGTACAAATTTGCTGGATCACCAGCAGGGAGCTGCTTATGTGCAACACAGTGTCGATTTAACACCGGCGCTAAAAGCGACTTATGGCCTGCGGGGGCTATATACAGGGGCTACTGAAGAGCTGCTATTCAGTCCCCGGGCGCAGGTCTCCTGGCGACCCGGATGGAAAAGAGACGTCTTGCTGAAGGTGGCTTCGGGTATTTATCGCCAACCCCTGTTTTTCAGAGAACTATACGCTGGCGGATCTATTGTCGAGGGCCAAAAGCACGCGCAGTCATCGTTTCATCTGACAGGCGGATTTGATTATAACCTAAGCATCTGGCAACGCGCTTTTAAGTGGACAGGGGAGGCTTATTACAAATACCTGTGGAATGTCGCGGCCTATGATATTGATAATGTCAGGATAAGGTACCTCCTGAATGAAACCTATGCCCTGGCTTATGGGCTTGATACGCGACTGAGCGGTGAATTTATTCCTGGAACAGAATCGTGGTTTAGTCTGGGTTTGCTCAAAGCACGTGAAGATGTTATCGGAGATGAAAAGGGGTATATCCGTCGGCCCATGGATCAGGCCATAACCTTTGGCGCGCTGTTTCAGGATCATTTTCCCAACAATCCCAGTCTTCGCGTGGCCCTCAACCTGCTGTTTGGCTCCGGGCTACCCTTTGGCCCACCCGGTTCGCTGAAGTCCAGAAATGCATTCAACGGAGATATGTATCGCCGGGTAGACCTGAGGTTTACCAAGGCCTTTGAAAGGCCCCGGACTGACTACATGTTATCGGTGGAGGTACTTAATCTGCTCGGCGCAGAAAACGCTATCACATATACCTGGATAAAGGATGTTCTAAATCAGCAGATTGCCGTACCAAATTCGTTATCCATGCGATTTTTCAATGTGAAAATCAGGGTAGTGATTTAGCAATAGGCCTCAATCAACACCCTTTTCTTTTGCTGACGGCCGGAATTATTAACGCAGACTACTCAGCCCAGTAATCCAACACAAGTACATCTTCCAGATGAGGCCCTAATACTGCGCCAAAAGCCTTGTGGTCCGGGTGGGGCAGATAAACGGCACGTCCTTCTTCACTCTCGAAAGTAAGGAAAAAGCAATGGGTAAAACCTTTATCAAGACCTTCAGGGCTGTTGTTGGTTCCCCATTCATACCCTTTTATTTCCGGAATTTTACCCGGTAAAGCGGCAAAGGCCTCTTCCACTTTGGTAATGTCTTCAGCAGAGGTGTTTTCCTTAAATTTAAAAAGAACCACATGACGCAGTTGTTTTTTACTCATAGCGACTTCACTTTTTTTGGTATTATCATTTTCATTTGTTGTTGCAGAACTTGTGCAGCCCCATACAGCAACGGATACAATAATGAGGGTGATTAGTTGTCTCATAATGATTGTTGTTAATTATTTAATGTGAGTGCAATATTATTATTCATTTACCAATCTCCAAGCACCACTCATTAAATAGTATAAATAAATGCCT
>JAOUKJ010000773.1 GCA_029882675.1 Cyclobacteriaceae bacterium | reverse complement strand
GTATGGCTGGCAGGTCGGCAAAACCCGACAGGTCAGAGTGTATCATGGGTAGGCTAAAGGCCATGTAGTCAAAAAGATAGCTGTATCTGCCGCTGATGTAAAAAAGGCAAACTGCTATATATCCCAGCAGTACCACAAAGGAAACGGCCTGATTGCGCAGGATGATCATGGTGATGAAGGCCAATCCCAGAATGTAGATGAGGGTAGGCATGCTGATGAGTAAAGGATAGAGCAGATAGGACATATAGCTCACTGTGACGCCCTCCATCAGCAGGTTGATGGTGCCGGAAATGAGCACCACCAGTATATTTAATATGAGAAAAACAATGATGATGCCGAGTGTTTTTCCCAGGACATATTCACCGTTGGACATGGAACGGATGTAGATCACCTCTGTGGTGTCCAGCTTTTTGTCCCTTTTAAGGAAGTCGCTGGCCAGGAAGGCCGCTATTACCGACTGGGCAATATTAAAAATAATGAGATTGGTATAAGGCAGTGATGACGATACGGCCCGCATAGTCCACCGGGCGCCTTCATCGAGTAGCATGGCCAGGTTGAAAATGGTGAGAATAGCCACACCGATAAAGGCAAAAATTCTAAAAAACCAGCTTCTGAGTAAGGTCTTCGTCTCGAAGCGGGCAATGGTGCGTATGTTGTTGAATGGTTTCATGGCATTAATCATCACATCCGCCCACCGGATTCCTTGCTTACGAGGTATTCGACAAAATAGACATAGGCATGTTCCAGATTGGGAGTTATGGGTACAGCCGGCAGACCATTGAGGCTATCGGCGACGACTTCCAGATCCCAACCGTTCAGGGAAGGTACCGAAGTGATAATATGGACTTCTTCCTTCATGCGTTCAAACTGCTCCTGCGTGACGTTGACCTGCCAAACCTTGCCCTTTGATTTGTCCACAAGCGCATCCGGGGCACCGGCATAGACCACCTCTCCTTTGTTAAGCAGGGCCATATTACGACATGTACTGGATATGTCGCCCACGATATGTGTAGAAAGGATGATGATCACCTCTTTCTGACCCAAGTCGGAAAGGATGTTCCTGAAGCGGATGCGCTCTTCGGGATCGAGGCCGGTGGTGGGCTCATCGATGATGATGATTTTCGGATCTCCAATGAGTGCCTGGGCAATGCCAAGGCGCCTTTTCATCCCCCCTGAAAGTCTGGAGGCCATGCGGTTGCGCACATCAAAGAGCCCCACACGATCGAGCATATCTTCTACGGCGGCACGGCGCACCGATGTTTTAGTAACCCCGGCCAGGCTGGCTGCATAGTCGAGGAATTCCCAGGTGCGGAGCCTGGCAAAAAAACGAAAATCCTGCGGCAGGTATCCCAACATGGCCCGCACTTCACCGCGATGCTTTTTGAGGTCCATGCCATTGACAGTCACCGAACCCCTGCTGGGCATCATCAGCGTGACCAAAATACGCATGAGGGTTGACTTCCCGGCGCCATTGGGTCCCAACAGGCCATACATCCCGGTCTCAATCTCCAGATTGATATTATGCAGGGCACGGTGGCCATTGTTGTAGATTTTTGAAAGACCGTCTATTTTGATTTCCAATTCTTTTGTGCTGTAGTTGAATGAGTAGTAAGTAGTAAGTAGTAAGTAGTAAGTAGGACGGGGAAGGGGAAGGGGAGGGGAAGGGGTCAATTTCCGACACTTTCACTACCTTAAAGTACGAAAAGTTTAATATTTGGACGTGATTGAGGGAGGTAATGTTACAAAGCGGGAGAATTGGAGGATGAGCGGTTGATTGGCAGGGTGATTTTGGCAGGCGGGGGGGGAGAATTTAAAATTTAAAATTTAGTCCCTACTCCGTTCCGGAGCGGGATTGAATTTAGAAAGGCAAGCCCGCCTGATCCGACTCGAATGGCTCAGTCGGGCAGGCAAGGTAAGGTTTAGTGGGACAAATA
>JAOUKJ010000772.1 GCA_029882675.1 Cyclobacteriaceae bacterium | reverse complement strand
CCAGCTCTCCCTATCCAAAGTCCTGTACTGTATGGCCTCGGCCAGGTGCTCTACTTTTATTTCTTCCGACCCACACAGATCAGCAATAGTGCGCGATACCTTAAGAATGCGGTCATAAGCCCGGGCTGACAAGCCCAGTTTGTCCATGGCCGTTTTGAGGAGTGTTTTTCCGGCGGTGTTGATGGCGCATGCTTCTTTCACCAGTGATGAAGGGAGCATGGCGTTATTATAGACATGATTTTCTTTTTTATACCTTTCCAATTGTATCTCCCTTGCCCTTACCACACGCTGTCTGATGGCGCTACTGGCTTCGGCCTTCCGGTTGGCCACCATCTGATCGAAGGAGACCGGTGTCACCTCCACATGCAGATCAATCCGATCCAGCAGCGGTCCGCTGATTTTGTTGAGGTAACGTTGCACCATGCCCGGCGGACAGACACACTCTTTTTCCGGGTGATTATGGAAACCACACGGACAGGGATTCATGCTGGCAATGAGCATAAAATTGGCCGGATAGTCAATGCTTACCCGCGCCCGGCTGATGGTGACCCTGCGCTCTTCAATCGGCTGGCGCATCACCTCCAGGACACTTCTTTTAAATTCGGGCAGTTCATCGAGAAAGAGTATTCCGTTATGCGCCAGGGAGATCTCGCCGGGTTGGGGCATTCCACCACCCCCGACAAGTGCCACATCGCTAATCGTGTGGTGAGGGGCTCGGAATGGCCTTCGTGCAATCAGTGAGGCATCACTGCCCAACTTACCTGCCACACTATATATTTTGGTGGTCTCCAGGGCCTCCTGCAGATTGAAAGGGGGTAAAATAGAAGGTAGCCGTTTGGCCAGCATGGTCTTTCCGGCGCCGGGCGGCCCCACCATGATGGCATTATGGCCACCAGCTGCAGCAATCTCCAGGGCCCTTTTGATGTTCTCCTGGCCCTGTACATCGGCAAAATCAAAGGTGTAGTCGTCAGACTCTGTGTTGAATATATCGCGGGTATCTTTTACGGTCGGCACAATGTCCTCCACGCCTTCCAGAAAATCGATGGCCTGACGGATATGTTCCACACCCAGGATGTCCAGGCTGTTGACGATAGCAGCTTCATTGGCATTTTCTTTTGGAAGGATAAAACCCTTGAGGTTGTTTTTGCGGGCCTCTATGGCCATGGGCAAAATGCCTTTTACCGGACGAAGGGTTCCATCAAGGGCCAGTTCTCCCATGATCATATACTGGTCAAACTTATCGGGTTTGAGCTGCCGTGACGAAATGAGTATTCCAAGGGCGATGCCCAGATCAAAAGCAGAACCCTCTTTGCGCAGATTGGCCGGAGCCAGGTTTACCACTACGCGGTGCCGGGGCATGAGGTACCCCAGCGATTTGATGGTCGACTCCACGCGGTGTTCACTTTCCTTTACGGCGTTGTCGGGCAGGCCACTGATGATTACCTTTGTGCCCTGGACGATGTTAACCTCAATGGCAATTAGTTTAGCATCGATGCCCTGTACCGAACCTCCGTGTGTTTTGGCAAACATTTGTCTTTCGTGCTGAATGAGGTGGCAATATAAACAATCCTGATTATATACTATAAATAATAAAATTAAAATTATATATTAAGCAATAAAAAAATTCATTAATGAAATTATAATTATAAAACAAATGGTTGATAATTTGAAAAAACAGATCGGGATTTTTTTCAGCAGAAGGATTAATGAGAAATGAGAAATGAGACAGGAGACCAGTCGGCAGTCCACAGTAGCCAGTCGGCAGTATGGTTGTTGGTGAACCTGGCCTTCGTGCCACGAATTTACCTTTGGGTGGAAGTACGGGATTGGATAATTCCTTAAAAAGAACCATCTGGTTCTCGAATTACCCGATGTTACACTCGTGGCACGAATTGGCCTGAGGAGAAGTCCCAATAGGCAGTCAGCAGTAGTCAG
>JAOUKJ010000181.1 GCA_029882675.1 Cyclobacteriaceae bacterium | reverse complement strand
CAGTTGTCGTTGTGGGGCCATCGCCCAGCCGGGGCCATCAGTGACCCGGGCGCGTAAATAACAAGGCGTTTTGGCGGACGATACTTGACGGACAAAAACGCGGACCACCGAACGGGACTACATGACCGGATAAAACGACGGACACTCTGCCGCCAGACAACGATGGACAAAACAACGGGTTGACAAGCGACCAGGCGTGACTAAACGCGCCCTTTGATCGTGTGTGCAGATGAATTTTCGGAATAATCGGACGACATACGCGGCGGATAGCTTGACGGCATTAAATGGCGGAATAGGGCATTCATCAGGTCACGAAAGTTTTGTATCAACAAGGAAGGCTAATTGGTAAAGTCGCTACTTACATTGTTGAATATATAAAGAATTAAAAGAAAAAAGTAGCTTGCAACAGATGAAATTTACTGCTAGCGCAGTTCGCTATAAATGGCTAATTCAACCCAAACGTTGTATGCAAGTTGATGAGAGTGTGAAAAGAAATAGAATAGCTCTAAATTTGAAAAGTAAAACAATAGGTTACAAATTAAGAACAGATTGCTTGGAATGGCTCTATTTTATGGTGTTCCTTCATGCTACGCACAGTTAAAATTAAGGTTCCTTGTATAGGTCCAGCTTCCTTAATAAGGGCATTAATTCATCTAATCCTGATTTCGTTAAGTATGGTTTATATGTGAAGAAATATACTGAAAGGGCATGTTTTTTCTTTTGATCATCTGTCATGTTAGGCATATAAATAGTTGCCTCCTGCTGCCAAAAAATAGCCAAAATATTTAGAACATAAGATAAAGAATTAGATTCTTCTACTAAATTTGGGTAGGCGAGTTTATGGTCAACTAACAAACTGTGAAATCCTAACCATTCTGTAAATCTCGTTTTGAGAGTCGTCTGGTAATGTTGCTGAACTGAGGGTAGTGAACTGATGATTTCAGCATACCGTTTTGAAAACATAAATCTATATTCTAATTGAACAGAAAAGATTATGTCCGCTTGCAAGTACATTTGCTCAAGAACCCCTTGTGCTTGTTTCGTTAAAACTTTCTCAATAGCCTTATCTACTTTATAAATAAATTCCATACACAATGCATATAAGATGTCATTTTTTGTCGGAAAATAATAATTAAGGTTTCCAACGTGCATACCCAATTCTGTTGTGATATCTCTAATCTTTACAGAATCTACTCCATGTTCATTAAATAGAGTCAAACTCTTAGCTAATATTTTTTCTTTTGTTTTTTTCATGATAATTTGGACGCTGTCTAAATATTTTATAAATTTGGACATCGTCCTAAATGTAATAACTAAAAATTAAACATACAAAATTGCTAATTAAAGACTTAAAATTATGGCAAATAAAGGTGAAACTATTAGAAATAAATACACTGGAGAACAAATAACGTGGATTGAAACCTCTCAAGATAATGGAGGTAAAGCTTTAAGCATGGATTTTTACGTTGCTCCAAAAGGGTTGGTACCTGTTAGACATATTCATCCAAATCAGGATGAAATATTTGAAGTGAAATCAGGAACTCTAAAAGTGGAGCATAATGGCGAATTTAAAATCTTATCAAAAGGTGATATTGTTACAATTCCAAAGGGGGATCCTCATCAATGGTGGAATAATTCTGAAAAGGAGCCTTTAGAAATGAATATCAAATTAAAACCTGCACGCAATTCCGAAGTGTTTTTTGAACAGCTTTTCGGGTTGGTAAATGACAACAAAACTAAACCTGACGGGTCACCAAAATTTCTGCAAATTATGGCTATGAGTAATAAATATGAGATTTACGTAGCTGGTCCACCAATAGCAATACAAAAAGCAATGGGTTTTATAATTGGAGGAATTGCGAAGTTATTGGGTTATAAAAATTATTATAAAAAATATAGTGAATAAAATCAGTTGGCAACACTGTAAATAGCAAATAGCGCGTTTGATGGTTCTCGAAAGTTCAATGCTATTTACAAACTCCGTCAAATTGGAGATTACTCAAAGGGAAATATTTGATTTTGAGCTTATAAGAATAAATTAAAAACAAAATACAACGCTTTGGCTCAGTGCAAACTTGAAAGTTTATCGCTTTCTACTGCCCTACTTACCATATACAAAACGTTGTGTGTAAGGATACTAAAATGGATATAGAAACTGCAAATTACATCTTGACATACTTCAGTTCCTTCATGACCGATAACGAAAAAGTGGCGCAAAGGCACCATCATTCGACTATTAAGCTTTCAGATGACAGCAATTCACATCGGGTGAGTATCTATAAAAAAAAGGTGGGTTGTCTGATGAAAAAGATATCCTATCCATGCTTGACCAAGGTTATGAATCATTTGTAATAAAAACAGCTAATAGAATAATTGAGGAAAATGGAAATGAAGTATTCCTAAATAACTGCCCAATTTGTGGTAAGCTTGCACGTACTCCACATGCTCGCCAATGCCGATATTGTGGACACGATTGGCATAAATAAAACAGGAAATTAGCCTATTTTTCCGTATATTTGTATATGGCAAAACAGGCCGATTATATACTTGATTTTCAGGTTGACAAACTTACCGACTCAATTATCAATACGATAAGTGGGGACAGCTTTCGGACAGAAGTATCGCTGGTTTCAAAGTCGGATTTGAAGACCATTACCAAATCGAGGGGATGGAATTTTGATTGGAAATTTGAATTCAGTCAGCCGGACAGGGAAGTTTACAAGTTGACCATCATAGATAATCCTGATATAATCCAGGGATTAGTGATTTTGACTGTTAAACCTGACCATGTATATATGTTTTTGCTAGAAAGTGCCCTTTTTAACGTTGGGAAAAAGAAGCTTTATGAAGGGGTGCCCGGAAATTTAGTGGCATTTGCCTGTAAATTATCCTTTCAACGAGGAGGAGAGGGTTTTGTTTCTTTTGAGTCCAAAACCAAACTGATTGAACACTATGAAAAGGCATTGGGCGCGTATCACTTTGGAGGTCATTTAATGGTGATTGACACGTTGGCCGCGAAAAAATTAGTTGACAAATATTTTAAACCCTGATATCATGGGAATAGTTAAAGAACCAAAAGGCGTTGATTTTATTATCCAGAGTAAACCGCTGACTGAAAAACAAGAGAAGAGGCTCAGTGAATACATTGCCCAGAGAAAGCTTGAAATTAAAAAAGCCAAAGACACTGGAAAATACACACAACATGCTGTCCCGTAGTGACGGGACTCGCCATGCGCAGCTCCCGTCACTACGGGATGTTTAAATTCTGGCCTTTGTAGCACGATATAAAAATTCTTGCTGAAGTGAAAAACAAGAGGCACCTGTTTGTGCCCGGACGCAAACAGTGGACGTGTACGCCGAGAGAAGGGAGGCGTTTGTAGGTAAAACCCTTCGCAAGTCGAGAGCCCTGGGAAGTCCTAAGCGATTGGGATGGAAACTGGCTAACGATATCCAGTGGGTGCAATTCCCACCCATCCAAAGCCCACCGGCGGGATGGCAGACAAATCAATGGGTGATTCCGCAAGGATAGCAGAAAAGTATTGATGCGTCGAGTAAGCAGGCTGTGTTATGGAGCCCCGAAATGTGTATTTAGTTGCGGTTAAGCCGACGGGTTACGTTCTCCCGGAAGGCAGCAATGATTGGGGTAAATGGTGGTTATACCAATCGAACCGCCGGGGTCATAGAGCAGGGCATGTTTATACAGGGATATCCTCGAAACTCGGGAGATCCGTTATGTTCCTTACAGGATAGATGGCAGTCACGGTGTGCCATCACCGAAAAGACACCGGGCAAGCCAGCGCAACAGTACCCGCGCGGTGAGCGAGAAGAACAAGAGGTACTGTGTGAAGGTATCGGAGGCGAGGGAAAACCGGAGCTGAAGAAACGGCATAGCGGAAGTCATAGCCTACCCATAGTACCGTTAGTAGATGGCGAAGTGCATTCAGAGCGAGCCATTGTAGGGAAGGGGTTTTGAAAGGCCTGATATTACGGACATTGTAAAGGAAACCATGACGTTACACAGAGAACAGTTAGAACGGGAAACGAAATTTGCAATGATAGCGAAGAAAGCACGAGAGAATCCGGGGGAGATATTCACATCGCTGTCACACTACTTGAGTGAGGAATTTCTGATCAGTAGCTTCCGCAAATTGCGCAAGTCAGCGGCATCGGGAATAGACGGGGAGACGTGTTACGACTACGAGTTGAATCTACTGGTAAAAATTGCAGACCTTTATAAACGCCTACGTAATAGGGAGTACAAAGCTCCTGACATACGCAGGGCGTGGATAGAAAAGGGGGCCGGTAAGAAGCGACCGTTAGGCATAAGCACGGTGGAAGATAAGATTGTACAGCGGGCCGTAACGGACATTCTGAACAATATCTATGAACAGGATTTTCATGAATTTTCGTATATTCTATCTCAATTAGGGCAAATTAGCCATTGATTTAAAAATAATATATTTACACCTAAAATTATATCTCGATGAAAAAAATAATTATCTACGCAGGTGTTTCTTCTATACTTTTTATTTTCAGTATGTGTGAGGATTCAATGGATAATAACGATACATATTCATTATTAAATGGGAACAGTTTTATTCTAGAGGTTGACCGGGTTTTAAAAGATGTACACAATGTTCAATTTCCAAGTGACAATCTCAGCGAGGAAGACTATGTTATGACAGATGATCTTGTTCAATATGAATTAGCATTCTCAAAAGATGGCCAAACAGTATCTGTTGAACCTGGCTCTATACTTGGAGAAAAATTAATTGATGGTGAAAAAAGTGTATTTTATAAACTTGTTGAGGGCGTATTTGCAGGGGGGAGAATTGTAATCTGGAAAAATGATGCAGGTTTTGAAGTAGAGCAAACAATATACGGTTCTGGTGTACCCATCATAAAAAGTGAACGTGGAAGTCTAGAATTAGTGACGAAATGAACTTTTAGTAGAATCTGGAGAGAACATTAATCCAGTAAGAAACTTGCCCTAACAAAACAAGCAAAAAATAACTTTATCATGAGAAAACTAACCTTGCCCACAGTACTCCTATTTATTGCCTTGGCGCTCACTACACTGTCCAACGCCCAGGACAATATCTGGACCCCTGAAACACACATGAAGGTGAAGCGCATTGGCGGTACGGCCATTTCTCCGGATGGTGAATATGTGGCCTACGTAGTAACCAGTCCGGTCATGGAAGGAGAAAAATCAGAATACCTTTCGCAGATATGGGTAGCAGCGGCTGACGGCAGTTTTAACTTACAATATACCCGTGGGGAAAAGTCAAACAACTCGCCCGCTTTTTCCCCGGACGGAAAGCAACTGGCTTTTATATCCCAGCGGGCTGAAAAGCCCCAGGTCTATATGATGCGGCTGATGGGTGGGGAACCTGAGCATTGGGTGTCGCCGATCCCAACAAGCAGTTTGTGATGGGTTGGAGCTATGGCGGGTATATGACCAGTTTTGTAGTCACCCGCACCGATCGTTTTAGGGCCGCCAGCATGGGGGCAGGCCTGCCCAACCTGGTGAGTATGGTCACCACCACCGACATCTCCGATTATCTGGTGGCTCACATGGGAGGGGAGTTCTGGGATGATTATGATACCTATGAAAAACATTCGGCCATTTACCACTTCAAAAATGTAGTGACCCCCACGCAGGTTATTCATGGGCAAAACGATGTTCGGGTGCCTTTTACACAAGGGCAGGAGTTTTATGAAGCCCTTAAGCGCAAAGGGGTGGATACCGAGATGATCGTATATCCACGCACACCGCATGGGCCCAGGGAACCTAAGTTTTTAATGGATGTATCGGAGCGTATAGCGGTGTGGTTTGAGAAGTATTTGGAGGAATAATCCGGCTAAAGAACGCGCACCAAAATAACCCCTTCAATACCCCTGATTTTCTCCACATCCTCTTCACTCACCACCTGATCCACATCAATAATGTTGTAGGCAATGTCTCCCCTGTGTTGATTGAGCATGTCTTCGATATTGATGTTGCGTTCTGCCAATACAGCGGTGATCTTTCCCACCATGGCCGGAATATTCTTATTGGCAATAATAATCCTTGGCCCACCATTTCTTGGCATGTCTGCTGCCGGGAAGTTGACTGAGTTTTTGATGTTTCCATTTTCCAGGTATTCCCTGATCTGATCTACGGCCATTATCGCACAATTTGTTTCTGATTCCGGCGTGGAGGCCCCCAGGTGAGGCACGGGGATAATGTTGTCATGGTCGAGAAGTCTGTCCTGTGGGAAGTCAGTAATGAAGGCGCCTACCTTGCCACTGTCGAGAGCCACCAACAGGTCATCTTTATTTACCAGTCCGCCACGGGCAAAGTTCATCAGTCTGACACCGTCTTTCATCACGGCAAATTTAGACGCATCGATAAATTCCTTTGTTCCATCCATTAATGGAACATGCAGGCTGATGTAATCCGCCTCAGACAACAGGGCATCCAGGCTGCGTGCTTTTTCTACATTTTTCGAGAGTTGCCAGGCCGAGTCGATCGAGATGTAGGGGTCGAATCCGATTACGCGCATACCCAGTGCCTCGGCGGCATTGGCTACCAGCATACCGATTGCTCCCAGACCAATTACACCCAGGGTTTTGCCATAAATCTCCGGCCCTTTAAAGTTGGACTTGCCTTTTTCCACCAGGCCCTTTACCTCATCGCCTTTCCCTTTCAGGGATTTTGTCCAGTTGATGCCATCAGTGATTCTGCGCGAGGAAATGAGCATCGCCGCAATGACCAGCTCCTTTACGGCATTGGCATTGGCTCCGGGGGTATTAAATACCACAATGCCCTGTTCGGTACATTTGTTCAGGGGAATGTTATTGACCCCTGCACCAGCGCGTGCAATCGTCTTGGTGTTTGCTGAAAATTCCATTTCGTGCAACGAAGCACTCCGCACAATAATGGCATCGGGATTTTCATCCGTAATATCCAAAGTGTATTTATCAGTCGGAAACCGGGATAATCCTTCTTCTGCTATTTTATTGAGTGTTTGTATTTTGTACATGACTTTTTATGATTTAAGAAACAAGAAACAAGAACCAAAACCCGATGTTTCGGATCAGGAACCAGGATGGGTTGGGGATGGGGATGGGGATTTACAGCCTTTTTCAACAGGTGGTTTCGCTTTGCCTTTAATCCGCTGGCGGGTTTATGGCAAGAGCCAAAAAAGCTTTAAAATAAATATAATAAAACTTTTTTGGCTCAGGTTTCTTCACTTATTTGATGGAGCAAGCAAAAAATAATTGAAGGCGGAAAATTACGCAATCAAACAATAAAATCACATGCTATGGCGGGTTTAATTTTTATTACAAGCTTTTATGCGATCGTGACATAACCGCTTTAATCGAACAGAAAGGTGGTTAGCGAGGCCATGTATTTGACTTCTAGATGCTTTGATGTTTTTATGAACCACCTAGCCATATTTTTCTGTGGGGGAGATTGTACGGCGGACTTCGGCAATACCAAACAGAAATAAAAGGGAGCACCAGTAAACTTTGTTCAGGACAAGTCACCATACTTCTTATGGCTCATTATGGCTCACTGTTTCTCCCTCATTATCTGACATCTGAAAAAAATTCCTATATTTGTCATCGTGGTAAAAAGAATACACATATTAAGTCTGGCCTTGTTGGCCTTTTATGGCCTGGTGCTGGTGCACGATGTGTTGCCCCATGTTCACTTCGACCACCACAAGGAAAAAGCCAGCCATACTGAAAAACATCACGAGCACCACCACAGTGGCAACCATCAC
>JAOUKJ010000771.1 GCA_029882675.1 Cyclobacteriaceae bacterium | reverse complement strand
AGAGTGATCACCTTACAGTAGTCAAACTTATTCCACCGGTCGTATGCAAAACCCATGGATGCGCTCCCGTCGAGTAAGATATGGATGGACACATCTGAACTCACTTCCGATTCCCTGATATAGTACCGCCCGGACCGGGCATACATTTTCCAGTCGAATTGCCGGATGTCATCACCGGGTTGATAGTTTCTGAATTGTTTAAACTCCATGCCCATACCTGCACGAATGCTTCGGTTTCCCCCGGACATAAACCCATCCACCACTTTCCGGGCATAAAGCTCCAGCCGGGAGGTCGATTGCAGTATTTCCGGCGATAGATCCATTACCAGTTGGCTTTGGGCAGGGAAACGACATTTAACAGTTGATCGATAACCTCATCACTGGAGAGATGCTCGGCTTCTGCTTTAAAGCTCAGCAGGATCCGGTGACGCATGACGGGTTTCACCACTTTGCTGATGTCATCGGGCACAACGGCGAACCTGCCATCAAGGAAGGCAAAAGCTTTTGCTGCAAGCACGAGTGACTGCCCACAACGCGGTCCGGCACCCCATTGTACTTGCTCTTTAATAAAATCCCATGTGGCGTTTTCCGGTCGGGTTTCACGCACCAGTGTGTTGATATAACTCAGCAGGGCCTCGTTGATATGCACCTGACGAACCAGTTGTTGTATACGCATCACATCCGCTCCTGATATCACCGGATTCACTGATTGCACGGCTGCGCCTGTTGTACTGTTCAACACCTGTAGTTCTTCCTGCTCGCTCGGGTACTCCAACCGGATATACATCATAAAGCGATCGAGCTGCGCCTCAGGCAATGGAAATGTACCGGTCTGCTCGATGGGGTTTTGGGTTGCAAGGATAAAAAAGGGTTTATCCAGCAGGTATAGATTGCCCGCATAGGTTACTTCGTATTCCTGCATGGCCTCCAGTAGCGCCGACTGCGTCTTGGGCGGTGTACGGTTTATCTCATCTGCCAAAAGGATGTTGGTAAAAACAGGCCCTTTGATGAACCGAAATTCATGTTTCCCGGTAGACTGGTTGTCCTGAAGGATTTCAGTACCGATGATATCGCTGGGCATCAGGTCAGGGGTAAATTGAATTCGTTTAAAGGTGAGGGATGTGGCCTCAGCCAGTGTACGCACCATGAGGGTTTTGGCCAGGCCAGGCACGCCTTCCAGCAATACGTGTCCCCCGGCAAAGAGTGACGCGAGCATTTGGTCTACAACCACCCGCTGACCAATAATTACCTTCCCAATTTCAGTACGTAGATTTATAATTTTGTCTTGTATGGCCTCCCCTTCGGCCTCAGTAAAGGTAGTGGTCATATCTTCGGTTGAGCTACTCATTAAAAGTCTGTGTGTTTGAATTTTTCAATTGGAGATAAAGATATTCTTTTTACACAAATAAATTAAGGCCAACGATCGAAAAAGCAAAATGGCCATCCATTATACCCCTAAAAATTCGTGTGTAATGAAAATAAATATTCCCCTGCAAATGACACCCTCCCAGGCCAAAAACAATGTTTTCAGATCTAAAGTTTTACTTCAACGAAAAATAATGTGCATTTTTACACAACTATTATTTGACTTTATCGTTTATATAGCTATATTTGTCATGTTATTCATTTTTTAAACGTGCATTAATACACTATTATCATGAGCGGATACGAAAAAAAACAAGTCGAAAAAGAGTTTAAGTCTTTCACCAGCAGAAACTTTGAAAAACCAGCCAAATGCAAAAACATCGACCAGGTTCGGTTCTATGTCAACGAGCTGAGTGTAAAGATCACCGAGTTTAAAAGCAGGTTCAATTACGTGCCCGATCACGCCTATGCCCTGCTCACACAGTACAATAATCTGCAAAACCGCATGATTTTTACCGATTTTAAAAATACTTACCTGTAATAATGGGTACGCATCAATTCCGATATGTACCTTCCCCTG
>JAOUKJ010000180.1 GCA_029882675.1 Cyclobacteriaceae bacterium | reverse complement strand
ACGATCCATAGTAAAATAAACAGTGATAAAAAATACCTGAAATCCGGCGCGGATTACCTCAATACTTCAAAAGAAAATGCAGCGTACGCACGCATCAAGAGCAGCCTGCTGGTGAATTTTGTGGCCATGCCCAAATATGATATACCCGATACTAAGGCGCCCAAGTCAGAGCGTGTATATGAGCTGAGGAGTTACCAAAGCTATAGTGAACAAAAAGGGCTGTCCAAAATACATATGTTCAACGAAGGCGGGGAAACAGCCATCTTCTCACGACTGGGCTTCAACGC
Organism: Cyclobacteriaceae bacterium; assembly: GCA_029882675.1. Classification (GTDB taxonomy): domain Bacteria; phylum Bacteroidota; class Bacteroidia; order Cytophagales; family Cyclobacteriaceae; genus JAOUKJ01. The sequence goes on along the minus strand of JAOUKJ010000180.1, from coordinate 7,539 downwards.
AGTGTTCTACTCACAGGCATTGATCGGACATGAGCGCCCCAACCTGGTTTATATGACCACTTTTGATAATATGGATGACCGCAACAAGCATTGGGACGCTTTCCGTACTGACCCGGCCTGGGACAAACTGAAAGTGTTGGAAGAGTACAAGGATACAGTATCAAAGAACAATACGAATCTACTACGCCCGTTGGATTTCTCACAAATATGATCTTGTAGCTGATCCGGAGTTTCCGCTCCGGATCGGTTTTTTTATCTCAACCCATACCTATGCAAATTAATTTTTCCCTTACACCGGAAGACCTGAGAAGCAAGCTTAGCAGGTTCTGGGGGCTTTCAGGTGAAAAGATTTTACTTATAGAAAAGGAGTATGACCCGACATCAGGATCTCCTGTTTTTACGGCTGCGGGAAAATACACTACCCGGGGCTGGACGGAATGGACCCAGGGCTTTCAATACGGTTCGGCCATTTTGCAGTACGATGCCACCGGCGATGAGCAGTTCTTAAAACAGGGGCGCCGGAACACCGTAGATAAAATGGCTCCACACGTGAGCCACATCGGTGTACATGATCACGGGTTCAACAATGTGAGTACCTATGGCAGCCTGCTACGCCTGATGCATGAAGGGAAAATCCCCGACAATATCTGGGAAAAAAACTTTTATGAACTTGCCCTGAAGATATCAGGGGCAGTACAGGCCACCCGGTGGACACCCATCAAAGATGGCGGATTTATCCACTCTTTCAACGGTCCGCATTCCCTTTTTGTGGATACCATACGCAGCAACAGGGCCCTGGCCGTGAGTTATCTTTTAGGACATGACTTACAGACCGAGGGCGATGTGCGTATAAACCTCCTTCACCGCTTACTTCAGCATGCCAAAGCAACCGCAGATTATTCGGTTTATTACGGTGAAGGGCGTGATTCATACGATACCTGGGGGCGTACAGCACATGAAAGTGTGTTCAACACCAAAGACGGTAATTTCCGTTGCCCCAATGCCCAGCAGGGTTATACCGGATTTTCAACCTGGACCAGGGGATTGGCCTGGGCCATGTGCGGCTTTGCCGAAGAACTTGAATTCTTGAGAATTATAAAACAAGAGGAACTGGAAGGTGAGGCAGATTGGAAGCAAACAGAGCACTTTATGCTTAAAGCGGCACGGGCCACCTGCGATTTCTATATTAAAAATACACCGTTAGACGGTATTCCATACTGGGACACGGGCGCTCCAAACCTCCATAAGCTGGGTGATTACCTCGGAAAAAAGGCAGATCCCTATAATGACTTTGAACCAGTGGACAGCTCGGCGGCAGCAATAGCTGCTCAGGGATTGTTGCGACTGGGAAAATACCTGATGTCTAATGGCCATCAGGCCGATGGGGAAAATTACTGGCAGGCAGGACTTACGGTGCTAACACATCTTTTTGATACGCCTTACCTGAGTACAGATGATCTGCATCAGGGCCTGATACTACATTCAATATATCATCAGCCCAATGGCTGGGACTATGTGCCTGAAGGCAGCAAAATAGCCAATGGAGAATCGAGTATGTGGGGCGACTACCACGCGCGTGAAGTAGCCCTGTATATGCAAAGGATATTGGATGGCGGAGCCTATTATACATTTTTTAACGGGCTGAGATAACATGCCGGATCTAAATAAACTTTGTGTCCACACCATTACGACTAAACCCTGGGACTTTGCCACGGCTTGTGAAAAATATGCAGAAGCAGGTGTGAAAGGCATAACGATCTGGCGCGATGCCATCGAGGGCATTGATTCGGAACAGGTGAAAGGCCTGTTGAAAAAGCACGACCTGACATTGGTGTCCTATTGCCGGGGTGGTTTTTTCCCTGCTGTTGATGAAAAGAAAAGACAGGAAGCAATTGCCGATAATATCCGAATGGTGGAAGAGGCTGCGGCCATCGGTGCGCCCATGATCGTACTGGTATGCGGGGCAGATCCAAAGCAATCGCTGGAGACATCAAGAAACCAGATTGTAGCGGGTATAGAGGCTACACTAAAGGTGGCTGAAAAATATAATGTAAAGCTGGCTATTGAGCCCTTACACCCCATGTATGCGGGTGACAGGAGTGCGGTCAATGACCTGAAAACAGCAACAGAAATGGTTGAGAAGATCAACCACCCCCTGGTAGGCGTTGCGGTGGATGTTTATCACCTGTGGTGGGATCCACATCTGGAAGAAGAAATATACCGTTGTGGGATGACCGATAAACTCTTCGCCTTTCATATTTGCGATTGGAAAGTGCCAACTACTGATATGCTGCTGGATCGCGGATTGATGGGGGAGGGCTGTATTGATGTGCCGCGCATCCGGTCATGGGTGGAGCATGCAGGCTTTAACGGGTTTAATGAAGTGGAGATATTTTCCAATGCCTATTGGGAGATGCCACAGGAGGAGTTTTTAGAAAAAATAATAGAAGGATATAAAAATCATTCATAAATGAAAGTACACGAAGTAGGGATCATCATGAATGGTGTGACTGGCCGCATGGGCACCAATCAACATTTATTGCGGTCTATCGCAGCGATTATTAATCAGGGTGGAGTGGTTCTTGGTCCGGACGAGGTGATCATGCCCAAACCACTGCTCGTAGGGCGTAATGAAAACAAACTAAGTGTACTGGCTGAACGGGCCGGGGTTGCGGACTATACAACAGATCTGGACAAAGCGCTTCAAAATCCGGCATATTCGGTCTATTTTGATGCACAAACTACTGGTCGGCGATTTCAGGATGTGAAAAAAGCCATTGCTGCCGGAAAGCATATTTATTGCGAGAAACCAACGGCTACATCGTTGGGCGATGCCCTGGAACTTTATCGCCTGGCCGAAGAGGCCGGTGTAAAACATGGCGTGGTGCAGGATAAACTCTGGTTGCCCGGGTTGCGAAAATTACAACGCCTGATTGAAACCGGATTCTTTGGAAAGATCATCTCCGTGCGCGGAGAATTTGGTTACTGGGTTTTTGAAGGACATACGATCCCTGCGCAGCGTCCCTCCTGGAATTACCGAAAAGAGGATGATGGGGGCATCATTGTGGATATGCTGTGCCATTGGCGTTATGTGCTCGACCATATATTTGGTAAGGTGAAGGCTGTATCTTGCCTGGGAGCGACACATATACCAGAGCGTATTGATGAACAGGGACAACCCTATGTCTGTACAGCCGATGATTCGGCTTATGCCACCTTTGAACTGGAAGGAGGCATTATTGCACATTTTAACTCCTCCTGGAACGTTCGGGTACGACGAGATGACCTGCTCACAATTCAGGTGGATGGTATGAAAGGATCTGCCGTGGCCGGATTGCGGAAATGCTATACCCAGGGATATGCCAATACACCAAAGCCCGTATGGAATCCGGACATTGACCAGCCCATCGATTTTATGGGAGGATGGCAGGAAGTGCCTGATCAGGAAGATTATGATAACGCCTTTAAGGTGCAGTGGGAAATGTTTTTAAAGCATGTTGTAAAGGGTGGTCCTTTCGAGTGGGGACTGAAAGAAGGGGCAAAAGGCGTGCAACTGGCCGAGAAAGGTATCGAAAGCTGGGAAAAAAGGAAGTGGGTGGATATTGAGCAGCTATAGCTATTTGCCATTAGCTATGAATAATATTTTAGTTTACAGTAAACAGATTTTGAAGGGGGTAGTTTTCCCGTTTAACCGAGCCGGAAAGCGTAGAGGCTTAACAACCTGAAAGTCAGAAGCTCAAGACTTCAGGATAAACAATTAGTAAACTCCACAAACAGACACAGCGATATGAGCAAGAAAGTAGCGTTCATCACAGGAGGTACCCGGGGCATAGGCCTGGGCATAGCTCAAAAAATGGCTATGGAAGGTTATGACCTGGCCGTAAATGGAATGCGCCCTGCCGACATGGTAAACGAGGTGATCGCTTCACTCAAAGCGAATGGGGGCGATGTGGTTTATATACAAGGCAATATAGGAGCAAAGGAAGATCGTGACCGTATGCTCAAAGAGATAAAGACACATTACGGACAGCTCAATGTACTGGTTAACAACGCCGGTGTAGCGCCCAAAGAACGGCGTGATGTGCTGGAAACCACCGAAGATAGCTACGATTATGTGATGGGTATTAACCTGAAGGGGCCTTACTTCCTCACCCAGATCGCAGCCAGTTGGATGGTGGAGCAAAAAAATAACGACCAGAATTGGGAAGGATGTATCATCAATGTATCGTCCATTTCAGCCACAGTGGCCTCCGTAAACCGGGGGGAATACTGTATGAGTAAGGCAGGCCTGAGCATGGTGACCCAATTGTTTGCTGTCCGGTTGGGTGAACATGATATTCCTGTTTATGAGGTGCGTCCGGGGGTAACGGCCACCGACATGACTTCCGGTGTGAAGGAAAAATACGATAAAATGATTGCCGAAGGGCTATGCGTGCAAAAACGCTGGGGGCTGCCCGAAGACGTGGGCAAGGCCGTGGCCTCCCTGTCCAGGGGCGACTTTCCCTATTCCACGGGCCAGGTGATTATGGTGGATGGTGGGTTGACGATAAGCCGGTTGTAGGAAGTAGAGTGGAGCGACTTTAATGATTTGAAAAGGAAATTTCTACTAGCCGGGTAAGTGAATACCTCAATGGCAAACGGGAAATTACTCTTGATGTAGCACCCAAGTTACATAAGCAACTGGATATTGATGCAGATATAATATTACAATAAGTTTTTCTTCAGATAAGAAACAACACTATTTTAACTCAATGAAAATTCCAAGCGTGTAACAAAGGCTTTAGGGTAAAAAACCAAACACCGTGAACCAAAACCGACGACACTTTTTGAAATCTGCCGCAGTGGCCTCAGCGGGTGCCATGACGCTCACCGCATGCCAAACGGAAACAGATAAACCACAACAGTCTGTTCCACAACAGTCCAGTGAAACCGTAGACTATACCATGCTGGATGAGGTGTTGGCCAAACCTGTACTGAAAAGCGAGTTATTTCATGATCCTGTAATTATAGAGACGTTAGAATTACTTCGTTTTGAAAACAATTTTATATGCCGGGTGCGCTCCACAGATGGGGCAGAGGGCATTGCTGTAGGCAACAACATGCAGTTACAATCTGTATGGCCCATCTTTAATGTACGTCTGCAACCCTTCTTCATAGGCAAAGATGTACGCGACCTGGAGAAAATATTTGAAGAACTCTACGTTTACAAAAGTAATTATAAACTGCAAAACCTGGCCCTATGGGTACCTTTGGCCACCATTGAGTTTGCCATTTTGGATATGCTGGGGCACATGGCCGGTAAGTCCATTGGCGAACTGATCGGCGAGATACACAATCCGGAGATTGCCGTATACCAGGCCAACAACTACCGGGGCAAGTCGGCCGAAGAATCGCTGGAGCGCATCAAAGAACATGTGGCAAAATCACAGGCCAAAGCGGTGAAGTTTAAGGTGGGTGGCCGCATGAGCAAGAACGCCGACTACCCGACCGGGCGAACAGAAAAGCTGATCCCTATGGTGCGGGAGGCCTTTGGTGATGACATGACCATCTATGCCGACTCCAATGGCTCGTACGATGCCGCCGAGGCGATCAGGATAGGGAAGATCATCGAAGAATATAAGTATGACTTTTACGAAGAGCCCGTGCCTTTCGACTGGTATGAGGAGACCAAAGAAGTGACCCGGGCGCTCAATATTCCAGTGGCCGGTGGAGAACAGGAACCCAGCATGCGTAACTTCAGGTGGCTCATTGGCAACAGGGCGCTGGACATCGTACAGCCGGACATGTTTTATTTTGGAGGGATGATACGCTCAATGAAGGTAGCTCGAATGGGCGAAGCCATGGGAATGCCTTGTGTGCCCCATATCTCAGGCTCAGGGCTGGGTTATTTATACATGATGCACTTTGTTTCTGCCGTATCCAACGCCGGGCCTTTTCACGAATTTAAAGGTTTTAACAAAAGTATACCGTTGGAATGTAATACTTCAAGTTTGGAAAGTAATGACGGCGTAGTCACAGTGCCTTCCGGGCCTGGATTGGGAGTAAACATCGATCCTGATTTTGTAGCAAAACATAAAGTGTTAAATTAGATGATGAACAATAAATGAAATAGTGAGTCAGTAAAGTGTTTTTACACGTAAAGGCGTTGACCGGGTGTTGCGCTATGCCTTTGAACGGGCGCAAACACGTCCGGAAAAACATGTCACCTCAGCGACCAAGTCGAATGGTATTAGAAGATCTCATTCGGTAATCATGTCCCCTGAAATTTCTTTTATAATAGGCCCTGCCGTACTCATTGTATTGGCCGTTAACCTGAAGGTAAATGCTTTTTATTTTATTGCTTTTTTTATGCCCAATACATTATGCCCCGGTATTTAAAACCCCTACTCCCGGAAGATGTCGGCGATTATTTGATGGGGTTACTCCCCGAAAACCTTTTCATTCACCACGTTTCCATCCACATCATGGTGCTCAAACCTGATTTTAGACTTCTCGTCTTCCCGGAAAACACGTACACGCAAATAGCCCCCCTTGACACGCAGGAATTTATGTTCCGGCAGCAGGTTGCCCTGATCCCAACCGCCTGCATGCTCGTCGGATCCGGGCCCACAACTAAACTCCCATAAGTTAGTTCCTTCAAGGTGGCTTACATATTGCCAGTGCCTGTCGCCAACGGCTAAAAATACATTATCAAATTGGTTGATAAACTCCCGTATTTCATCGCCCTCTTGCTTGAAAGCAACATTGGCGTGATTGTCTTTTTTGTTACTGCGATCCGGACCCAAAATAGGGGTGGCCGAAATGATGATCTTATAGGTTGCGTCAGATTCTTTTAAGGTGCTGTAGAGCCATTGTTTCTGTTCTTCTCCCCAGATGGTCTTGTCCGGCCCGTCAGGATCGGTGTTTTTGCTCCGGTATCTCCGGCCTTCAACAATCCATACTTGCAGGTCTTTGCCCCACCGGACGGTCTTGTATGTTTTATCAGCAGAAGGAAATTGTTCCTGATCAAAAATCTCCAATCCCCTTTCGAAGGAGACCGTGCCGTAAGTCATGCCGGGATGGGAGTCATCAGAGAGTACATCATGGTCGTCTTTTATGAAATAGGAGGTGGTGTTGGCATAAAACTTACGCTGAAAAGGGAGCGCAAACAACCGATCCCACTTGTAGCGCATCATTTCTTCAGTCATTGCCCAGGGGTTGTATTTGTCATAGTATTCTATGTCGCCGGTATGTACATAAAAGTCCAGGTCTTCATCCATCATGCTGTTGTAGATCTTGTGTCCATTTTCGGGGTCATCCCGCCGGTTGTAGTCATGGCCTGTTACCACAGTGAAATTAATGGGTTCAACATCTGTACTTGATGGGGCCGTTTTAAAAACACCCTCAATGGTATCAGATACATCCGAATTCCCATCTTTCCTTGCCTGTATACTCACGGCATAGGAAGTATTGGCTTTAAGGTCATTAAGTTGCCATTGCTTTGTGAAGTTTTTTGATTGGTCTACAGCAATCCAGTTCGTTTCTACTTTGCTTTCAGGT
>JAOUKJ010000770.1 GCA_029882675.1 Cyclobacteriaceae bacterium | reverse complement strand
TATAGGAAACGGGAACACCCTCCATCTCAATAAATTGATCGTCCACTTGAAGTCCAATGCGGTCGGCCAATGAGTTTTTACTTATTTCACCCACAATTGCTGGTACTCTTAAAGTGACAAATTCTACATTTTTATCACTAAAGTGTTCAAGAAAATCAGCCGGAATAGCCACATCCAGCACTTTATCACCGCGTTTAACCGTATAGAATGGGTTATCTGTCAGGAAATTGGCCGGATTAAACACCTCCATAAAGTCGTAATAGTCCTGGCCATTAATTTTTATCACCTGATCACCCGTTTGCAGCCCTATTTCCCGAGCCAGTTCCTGGGCGTATATCCCCCCATTTTCATTCACCATGTCTTTGGCTACATATTTATCACCCCAGAGGAAGGTAATCAGGATAAAGATCAGCACACCTGCCCCCACATTCACAATAATACCCCCAAGCATGACGATGAGGCGTTGCCATGCCGGCTTGGCCCTAAACTCAAAGTGTTGGGGTTCTTCCTTGAGCTTTTCAGTATCGAGCGACTCATCAATCATCCCGGATATTTTAACAAAACCACCCAGGGGAATAGCGCTGAGGGCATATTCCGTCTCACCATACTTAAATTTAAAGAGTTTGGGCGGAAATCCAATCGAGAATTGTTCCACCCGCATGCCAAAATACTTGGCGGCCAACAAGTGTCCAAACTCATGTATTCCTACTAAAATCGAAATGCTCAGCAATATCTGAGCAACCATTACTATTATATCCATCAGTTAATTATTTCTTTTGCTATTATTCTGGTTTCCCGGTCTGTTTCCAGGTAATCTTCCAAATTGGGTTGTTTTATATACTTTATTTTTTCAATACATTGTTCAACAACATCCGGCATTTCCAAAAATCCAATCTTGTCTTTCAGAAATGCCTCTACCGCGACTTCATTAGCTGCATTAAGAACACATGGCACATTACCCGCTTTATTTAACGCATCAAATGCTATTGCAAGATTACGAAAAGTTTTGGTATCGGGTTGCTCAAATGTCAATAAAGGATAGTCAAAAAAGTTAAATCGTGGAAATTCAGACTTGTATCTTTCCGGATAGGACATCGCATATTGAATAGGCAGCCTCATATCGGGTAGCCCCATTTGGGCCTTCATCGATCCATCCTCAAATTGTACGAGGGAATGGATGATGGATTGTGGGTGTACAATCACTTCCACCTGATTGGGGTTGAGGCCAAAAAGCCATTTGGCCTCTATCACTTCCAGTCCTTTATTCATAAGGGTTGCGGAGTCGATGGTCACCTTGGCGCCCATGTCCCAGTTGGGATGTTTCAGTGCCTGTACTTTAGTCACCCTCGCCAGGTCATCCTTCGAATAACCACGAAAAGGGCCACCGGAGGCCGTAAGGACAATTTTTTCTATTTTATTATGAAACTCTCCGGTAATGCACTGAAAAATAGCCGAATGTTCCGAATCAACCGGGTAGATATTCACTCCTTTTTTCCTCGCCAGGCTGGTGATAAGATCTCCTGCCACTACCAGGGTTTCCTTATTGGCCAGGGCAATGTTTTTTCCGGCACTGATGGCACTAATGGTTGGCTTCAACCCGGAAAAACCGACTAGCGCCGTGAGTACCAGATCAATGGTATCCATTTCAACAATTGATTCCAGCGCTTTTTCACCGGCATAGACTTTAATGTCAAGCGGATCAAGTGCCTCGAAGACTTCAGTATACTTTTCTTTATTGGCGATGACTACTGCATTGGGATTAAATTTGCGTGCTTGTTCTATCAGAAGTCCGGAATTATTGGCCGCTGTGAGCACTTCTGCACGAAATTTATCGGGATGAGTGGCAATGACTTCCAATGCCTGCGTACCGATCGATCCCGTTGATCCTAAAATTGCAATATGTTTTAAATCTTCATTCAAAGCTGACGTATTTTTCCTCTGCCTATACT
>JAOUKJ010000179.1 GCA_029882675.1 Cyclobacteriaceae bacterium | reverse complement strand
TATAAGATTTATTGGCGTGAGACTACTGAGGCTCAGTGGAAATACAGCCGGTTTGTTGCCAGAGGAAACAATTCATTTACACTGGAAGGTGTCGTGATCGACAATTACCTGTTTGGTGTGGCCGCCGTTGGAAAAGATGGGAATGAAAGCGTAGTGGCCTTTCCGGAAGACATTATCAGGAAATAATAATTGAGGTAAGGAAGTATTCAAAATAAAGCTATCACTCCCGGATTATTTGCAAGACATCCGGAATGATCGGTGCAAAAAATACTTTATATTTAAATAACGAAAAGGATAGCGTATCAATAGGTCTGTAGCTCGGCAAACAAGGCGTCGAGTTCTGCCCTTGTCTTCTTAAGCTTGGCTTCCAGCTTTAATAACATACTTTCCCTGTCTCCTGCTTCAAATAAAAAGTCCTTGTCGCTAAGGATCGGAAATCTCCTTTTGAGCATTACTTTTTGCTCTCTCCAGCTTCTTGTGATATTCATAACTACAAAGTTAGCCAAAAAGATGATAATATTCTAGCATTTTACTTTTAAGCGATCTGTCTTTAACCTCTGGATCAAATGTTATACAAACCGTGGAATAGAAAAAGGCGTCAAAGAAACAGTGGTATAATGTTGTAAGGCACTTCCGAAGGCGATTATCCAAAGGTGGAGCAAGCCGGAACCACACGTTTGAAGTCCGTCAAAGCACATGAGCTGATTCTTGATTCAGATGTTTTTATCCGGTAGAGATGCGCGAATTGATCATAGCTACCCTACTTATCCTTCTTTTGGGTTTTAGGAATATTATCCCATAAATAAACCGGGTTAAATTTGCCTGCGGATTTAAGAATATCCCCGAATCACTGATTATTGTATATTGCATCCATGTCTGAATATCCTGTTCATGACCATTGGCATCGTATCAACACCATTGATATGCATTCAGAGGGTGAGCCCCTCCATGTGATCACGGGAGGATTGCCGGAAATTAAAGGAGCAAACACGCTGGAAAGAAGGCGGTATATGCGTGATAACCTGGATGAATACCGAAGATCCGCCTAAGGAAGGTTTCTTTTTAAGATAACATGGCAAAGGAAAAAATCATGGAAGATATGGAAGTGGGGAACCTTCCACTCGTCATAATATGATTGAACGGCTATATTATTTTGTGTATGTTTACCTCCCTAAAAAATTAAATGGATAATAAACCCGTAAAATTTCAATATTATGAAAAAGATAGCATATATCATGCTGGCTGCAACCCTGGTGGCATGGGGATGCGGACAACAGGCAGAGCAGGCCGAAACAACCGAAACGGAGTCTGTTGAGGCTGTAGCTGACGAAGAAAAGGCGCCTAAAGAAGATGCGGAATGGGAACAGCTCTTCGATGGAAAAAGCCTGGAGGACTGGACGCATGTTGGTGATGGTGAATTTGTAATAGAAGATGGCATGCTCAAAACCACAGGAGGCATGGGCCTGCTTTGGTACAACGGTCGGAAGATTGAAAAATCAGTGATCAAAGTGGTCTATATGAGCCCTGAAGGTAGAAACTCAGGTGTTTATATCCGCATACCGGAAGAACCCACGGAGCCCTGGATGCCCGTAAACAAGGGATATGAAGTGCAGATTGATGACCGTCTGGACGATTACCACATTACAGGCGTACTGTACTCCCTCACCAAGGCCAAAGCCAAGCCCAGCAAATCGGGCGAGTGGAACACCATGGAAATTACCATTGATGGCCCACGAACCGTTGTTCATGTAAATGGTGAGTTGGTAACAGACTTTACAGAAGGTGATGAAGTACCGGATAAAAAAGAAGACTATGAGCCCGATCGTGGGCCACGTCCCGAATCAGGATATTTTGGGTTGCAAAACCATGCCGATGAAGATTTGGTGTACTTTAAAGAAGTGAGCGTAAAGCCACTGGATTAAGAACAAATGTCAGGGCATTATAAAAAAGGCCAATCCGGTGGGTTGGCCTTTTTTATATGCCAATAATTCCCTTTACCACTTCCGCTACTTTCGGCCCCAGAACCGGATGGGCATCTACATCGAGGTGAACGCCATCGATCAATCCTGAGCTGACTACCTCATTGGAGTCATAGAAATGGCAGCCATTATTATCGGCTACGATACGCAGGGCTTCCACCAGCCCCTGGCTTTTGATGTCCGCATCCTTAAATTTATCACCCATATCTCCTACGGGTGCTGTAATGTGTGGTGGAGCAATAATCAGGATAGCAGGTACGTCCATGCCCGGCTCTACAGGGGCCTTGCGTATTTCATTCACAAGGGTTTCCACACCCCGGGCGGAGTTGAAGGCATCGACCTGCATGGTTGATTGAAAATCGTTGGTGCCCAGCACCAGAATAACAAGGTCCAGGGGTGAGTTGACCTCTATGCGTTGTCCCAGCCCCTGTAGTCCGTTTCGTCCAGCCTTAAAGGGATCATCCCAGGCAGTTCGCCGCCCGTTGAGGCAGTCTTCAATCACCCGTACATTCATGCCCATATCCTGTAAAGCCTTCTCCATGATGCCCGGCCAGCGTTTGTCATGGGCCAGGCGATCCCGGGTACCGGGGATGAGTCCCCAGGATAGGGAGTCACCGTATAAAAGGATTTGTCTCATAGTGTTTAAGTTAAAATAAATAGTCCGGTATTCCGGAATAATTTCATTCAGTTACTCCCTCAATATCAAGGAGAAAAGCAAAAACAAGTGCCCTTTCCTTATATTTTTTAAATCGACCCGAAGCACCCCCATGACCTGCTTCCATATTGATGTGGAATAATAGCTTATTCTCTCCTTGATTCATATCGCGTAACCGGGCCACCCATTTGGCCGGCTCCCAGTATTGTACCTGAGAATCGAAAAGGCCTGTCGTGACCAAAATATGGGGATATGGTTGGGCTTTCACATTGTCATATGGTGAATAAGACATCATATATTCATAATATTCTTTATTTTCAGGGTTGCCCCATTCATCATATTCGTTGGTGGTGAGAGGTATAGTCGGATCGGACATGGTAGTGACCACATCCACGAAGGGTACTGCCGCAACCACTCCACTCCACAGCTGTGGTTCCATATTGAGTATGGCCCCCATCAACAATCCACCTGCACTTCCACCCCAGGCATACAAGTGGTTGGGATTGGTGTATTTTTGCTCCACCAGGTATTTTCCACAATCAATAAAATCGTTGAAGGTATTTTTCTTTTTCAGGAGTTTGCCGTCTTCATACCAACTGCGGCCAAGCATCTGTCCCCCCCTGATATGGGCTATGGCAAAAGCAAATCCCCGATCGAGAAGTGACAGGATATCAGAACGGAAAGAGGCGTCAATTGTATGTCCATAAGAGCCATATCCATACAATAAGACCGGTGAATTCCCCGCTTTGGTAAAACCTTTTTTGTAGACGATAGAAAGGGGAATTTTTTTACCGTCCCGGGCTGTGGCCCATCGGCGTTCGGTGGTATAATCCTCCTTGTTATGCCCCCCCACTACCTCCTCTTCTTTTATCAATTCACTGGTTCGATTTACCATATCATAATCGAACGTGGATTGTGGAGTCGTGAGTGAAGAATAAGTGAAACGAAGCTTTTCAGTATTCATTTCCCGATTAACGGCCATCCCGGCAGCATAGGCAGGTTCATCAAATGCTACATGATGTTCGTCGCCTGTACTTAGTTGTATTATCCGCATGGTGACCAGTCCATCCTTGCGTTCTTCAATAGCCATGTGGTCTTTAAAGAGTTCTACCCTTTCCATCAACACATCTTCCCTGTGGGCTATCTTTTCCGACCAGTTTTCTATTGAAGTAGCCGTTTCGCTTGTTTCCATCAGCCTGAAGTTCTTCGCCTTCAGGTTGGTACGTATATAAAATTTATCCTTTAAATGGGCTATATCATAAAGCAAATCGTTTTGCCTTGGGGTAAATCCTTTAAAAATTCCATCCGGATTATCCGATTTCAAAATATGATAATCAGACACTTCCGTGCTACTGTTCCAAATAATGATATACTTGCCTGACTTGGAACGATATACGCCAATGTAGAAACTTTCGTCTTTTTCATGATAAACCATCACATCCGCATTCTGGTTGCTGCCCAGGCTGTGCCTGTATATTTTTTCCGAAAGCAGGGTCTCCGGGTTTTTGGCCGTGTAAAAGAGGGTCATGTTATCATCTGCCCAGGCATAGCCTGGCTCTGTATTTGTTATTTTATCGGGCAACAACGCCCCTGTCTCCAGGTTTTTTATTTGTAATGTGTATCTGCGCCTGCTTTTAGTGTCCGTACCAAAGGCCAAAAATTTGTTGTCGGGGCTGATACTCAATCCGGCCACATTAAAATAATCTTTTCCTTTGGCCATCTCATTGGCATTGAGCATAACCTCTTCAGGCGCATTAATATTCCCTCTTTTTCGACAATAAACAGGAAACTCCATACCCTCTTCAAAACGCGTATAATACCAGTATCCATTACTCAGGTAGGGCGCACTTTCATCATTTTGCTTTATCCTTCCGGTTAACTCTTTGTAAAGGGCATCCTGAAAAGCTTCCGTATGCGCCATTTGTCCCTTCAGGTACTCATTTTCCTGTTTCAAATAATCTAATACCTGCCGGGTATGATCATCGGGATCCTTCGCATTCTTTTGCTCATCAGTCAATCTCATCCAGTAATAATTGTCCACCCTTGTGTCTCCGTGCGTTACCAGTTCTTTGGGTTGATTTTCTGCTGTTGGTTTTTTGCTCAATTCGTTATGCTTTATGTCCGTACAAGAAAAACACAAAATTAACAAGGCCACTAACAAGGAGGAGAAAAAATATCGTCTTTTTTTCATGGGGTCATTTTTATTTGATATTCTAAAAATAAAGTAAAGCATTTATAACGACAAATTTATGTGTCTAACCCTGCTTTATCAACATAATTATTAACCTATAATATATCTGTATAATACATATATAGTTCTATATTGTTTTAATATGTTTTTTATTTATTATATTCATGACATATAAGACGCAAATTGATAAGTACTTTATCTTGAAATTGCGCATCTATTTTAGTCTTATTTTGTTAAACTTTATAATTTAATAAAACAATATGAAACCTGCATTAGATGATAAGATACATAAACTTCTCAATGAAAAAATTGTTGATTTGGAAAACCACTTTGACGCGGATGTTTTAACATATTTTGGCCCATTTGAAGGTGGAGAGAATTTTTTCTTAAAAGTTGTTGAAGATATTGGTACTGATCCCGATAAAAAAGACCGTATTAATATAATTTTAACCACTGGAGGTGGTAGTGCAGGAGTGGTAGAAAGGTATGTTAATATTTTGCGAAATCACTACGATGAGGTGAATTTTATTGTTCCTGATTATGCATATAGTGCTGGAACTATATTTTGTATGAGTGGTGACAGTATACACATGGACTATTTTTCTGTTCTTGGACCAATTGACCCGCAAGTTCAAAACCGTGAAGGTAAGCTCGTTGCTGCATTAGGCTATTTGGATAAAATAAATGAACTACTTGCTAAAGCTCAAAACAACACTTTGACTCAAGCTGAATTTATGATTTTGAAAGATTTTGACTTGGCTGAGCTTCGTGGTTATGAACAAGCAAAGGATCTGACAATTGATCTTTTAGAAAAATGGTTAGTGAAATTTAAATTTAAAAACTGGAACACCCACAGAACTGACCATACAAAATTAGGACGGACTGTAACAGATGAGGAAAAAATTGCAAGAGCCAAAGAAATAGCTGATCATTTAAGTAATAATAATAAATGGAAATCTCATGGAAGACCAATAAACATTGAAGCATTGAAAGAATTAAGGTTGGAAATTGACGATTATAGTATTAACATTCCACGTAGAACATTGATTAGAGACTACTATGAATTAGTCTCCGATTATGTAATAAGTAGAGGATTTCGTATTTTTGTACACACGCGTAAATTTATCTAAATGGAATCATTAGAAAAAGACTTAAAAGATTGTGTTAAAGAACTTAAAAAGAAATTCGAAGATAGTGCGCAAATAAAAGCATTCGAAAAAACGAATAGTGACTTTGAAACACTTGTAAAAAAGGGAGTTGTTCAAAAAAGAGGAAACAATCTACTATCTCCTGCTGAATCTCACATAAAATCTCAAGTTTGGTTTAATACCAAATAAAAAACGTTTGGTAATTCTGCTATGTATGCCAGTTGTGCTTATATTCAAATTTTTGCTGGGTATAAAGCAATTACGTAAATTGAAAAGTCGTTGGTTTCCAACAAAAAGAGACCCAACAACAATGTTTCTTATTCCCACTTCACATATTTTATAAACTTTGTATAAATTGGCATTGTCTAAACTGGATGTTAGGCAAATTAAACACCCTTGGACGGATGGATATGAGTGGCGAGGAGCGTACGAAATCCTCCAGCAGATAAGGGTTGGATTGATTACTTATATGCAATTTGTCGCACAACTTTAACAACACCTGTATAATGTCCGTTCAAAAATTTAATTGCTCTAAAATACTCTTTCATTTTTTACTGTATGGGCTACTTGTTTTTGTCCATTTTTCCAAGGTCTGTGCACAAGACCACTACCTCCTCGAAGCGGAATCTTTTGCCGACAAGGGCGGATGGAAGGTTGATCAGCAGTTTTTTGAACTTATGGGTTCTTCATACCTGCTGGCACATGGCCTGGGCGAACCTGTGGGCGATGCAAAAACGGAGATAAAGTTACCGGCAAAAGGCAAATATACCCTCTGGGTGCGCACCAAAGACTGGGCACCCTACCCCCAGGGCCCCGGAAAATTTAAGCTGGCCATCAATGGAGAATGGCTGGAAACCGCATTTGGGAGTACCGGATTGGAAGGCTGGCAATGGTATAATGGCGGTGAAATTAAAGTAAAAGAAACTGCTGTAACTGTCACGCTAAAAGACCTTACCGGTTTTGACGGACGTATAGATGCGATCTGGTTTTCACGAAAGACAGATTTTAAACCCCCCAATGATGTCGAATCATTGGAAAAGTGGCGTGTTGACCTGCTCAATATTCCTGAAAACAGCGAAGAACAGGGTCCTTTCGATCTGGTCGTGGTGGGTGGAGGCATGGCCGGCACCTGTGCGGCCCTGGCAGCTGCACGTAGCGGACTCAAGACTGCACTGATACAAAACAGGCCGGTGCTGGGGGGCAACAACAGTTCGGATGTACGCGTACACCTGATGGGCGATCTGGACAAGAATTTTTACCCCAAGCTGGGTCGGATTGTAAGGGAGTTGGACAACGGTGATCCCGGCAATGGCCATGCCAATGGCAAAAACTATGGTGACAAACGCAAACTGGACGTAGTCGGTGCAGAGAAAAACCTGCACCTCTTTCTGAATATGCATGCATATAAAGTGAATAAAACAGGGAACAGGATTACTTCGGTTGTAGCCCGACACATCGAGGAAAACCGCGATGTGCTCTTCAATGGTGTCCTTTTTGCCGACTGTACAGGCGATGGAACCATGGCTTTTCTGGCTGGAGCAGATTACAGAATGGGGCGGGAAAGCAGGGAAGAGACGGATGAGTCCCTGGCCCCTGAACAGGCCGATCAATTTACGCTCGGTACTTCAAACCTCTGGGCATCGGTTGTGGAAGACCAGCCTTCCACCTTTCCTGAAACCCCGTGGGCACTGCAATTTTCAGATGAATATCACATTGATGAGCCTAAATCAGATTGGGAGTGGGAGACCGGCTTCGGCAATTTTAACACCATCTACGACGCTGAAGCATTGCGCGACCATAATTTCAGGGCCATTTATGGCAACTGGTCTTACCTGAAAAACAACAAGATCGAAAAATATGCCAACAATAAACTGGCCTGGGTAGCTTATATTGGTG
>JAOUKJ010000178.1 GCA_029882675.1 Cyclobacteriaceae bacterium | reverse complement strand
CATACACCCATTTACCCATATACCCATATACTCATATACCCATATACCCATATACTCATATACCCATACACCCATACACCCTCCCGCGACTGCGGGATACCCATTAACAACTAACCAATCATTAAAAGAGTGGCAGCAGCAAAACCGGAAGATGTAATCAGGGAACTAAAAGGAGGGAAATATGCTCCGTTATATTTTTTACAGGGCGAAGAACCTTACTACCTCGATGCAATTTCAGACTTTATCGAAAAAAACGCACTGGTTGAAGCAGAAAAGGGATTCAATCAAACCATCCTTTATGGAAAAGACGTACAGGTAAGTGATGTACTCACACATGCCCGGCGATTTCCCATGATGGCGCAAAAACAGGTTGTTATTGTAAAAGAGGCGCAGTCTATTGCAGACCTGAATAAGGAAGATGGGGAAAAACTTCTACTGCATTATGCCCGGCAGCCCGTGCCGTCCACTATTCTTGTTTTTTGTCATAAACACAAAACACTTGACGGCAGGAAACAGTTGGGAAAGGAGTTGGGAAAACTGGCTGTAATGGTTACATCCAAACCCATTCAGGAATATCAGGTGTCTCCCTGGATTGATCAATATGTAAAGGGTCGCGGAATGGCCATTACTCAAAAGGCCAATATGTTGCTGACCGAGTACATCGGAAATAACCTGGAGCGTTTGAGTAATGAAATAGAAAAGATACTCATTAACTTTAAAGGAGAAAAAGTAAACATCGATGAAGATCTGGTACATAAGTTTGTTGGCATCAATAAAGATTACAATGGATTTGAATTACAGAAGGCCCTGATCTTTAAAAACGTAGATAAAACCAGCCGAATGGTAAATTATTTTGAAGCCAACCCGAAAAACAATCCACCGGTGATGTTGATCGCCTTGCTATATACGTTGTACGCTAAGTTATTGATTGCCAGTACTTCACGTGATAAAAGTGCAAAAGGGCTGGCCAGCCTGCTGAAAGTGTCACCATATTTTGTTGCTGACTACCAAAAAGGCATTCAGAATTATTCCTTTCCGCAGTTGTGCAGGGCTATCGGATACTTACGTGAGGCTGATCTGCGGGTGAAGGGAGTGGATGCCGGCTCGATAACACAGGGTAATATTCTGCGTGAACTCGTATTTAAACTCATGCATTAGGTGTTCGAGGACCATAAACTTGTCGTCTTACAAAAACATCTGTCGGGAAATACTGCTGATAAACTCCTTTTTGCTAATTTTGGAGGATGCGAAAATCTACTTTGGTAAACTTTTTGATCAGATATAATAAACAGAAATAAACAGGTGAAGGGTAAAAGAAAAAATTTTATTAAATATCTCCAGGCAGGTCTGATGATCATCGTGGTCACGCTTTCACCTGGAAAGCTGTTTGCCCAAAATACACTTGGTGGTGAAGGGGCTGAAGGTATGTTCAATAGCGGACTAAACCTTTATGACAGCAAAAACCTGACGGCTGCCCGTGCTGTTTTTGAAGATTATACCGATCGCTGGCCCGGTGCAGAACATGTGGGCAGTGCGCGCTATTATACCGCCTCCTGTGCGTTGATGCTCTACCACAAAGACGGTGAAAAACTCATCGAACAGTTTATTGCCGATTATCCCTATCACCCGAAAACTGTCATTGCTTATTTTGAATTGGGTAGCTTTTACTATCGAAGTAAGAAGTATGTGAAGTCGGTCGAGTTTCTGGAAAAGGTCGATCTTTCTAATCTGACCACCAACCAAAAAAATGAGGCACTCTTCATGCTGGGGTATGGCTATTTTAGCGATCGTAAATTTGACCAGGCCATCAAACATTTTGATCAGTTGAAAAGGGGTAATAGCCCCTATGCCAGCTCTTCCAGTTATTATGCCGGGTATATTGAATTTGAAAGTGGCCAATATGATGCTGCATTAACGGATTTGACGCGGGTGGAAAAAAATGCGACATATCAGCGGGAAGTACCTTATATGAAGGCATCTGCTTTGTATAAAAAGAAAGACTACGAAACCCTGCTTTCCTACACCGCTGTTTTGTTGAAAGAGGAAGTGAACTACAGCAATATGCAAACTTTGTATCTGCTTGCCGGAGAAGCACTTTATCATAAACAACGCTATGCGGAAGCCCTCTCTTATTATGAGGAGTACAGGCTTAGGATGAAAAACAGAATTGACGAGGAAGTGAGATACAGGATGGCCTATTCTCGTTACCAAACCGGAGATAAGGAAGGCGCAATAGAAGATTTTGAAATGATAGCAGGCAAGGGTACAGAGACGGCGTTGTATGCGTCTTATTACCTCGGGGTATTATATCTGGAGACGGGCAATAAACGCTACGCCCTTACTGCATTTGATGAGGTAAGAAGCAACGACATCAATAGTGGGCTGCGCGAAGACGGGGCTTACCAATATGCCCGGTTGCAATATGATCTGGGTAATTCAGGTCAGGCGATTACTGCCATGGAGGATTACCTGGCGGCGTACCCGTCAGGCAGATATTTCAACGAAATCAACGAGCTACTCTCAGAGGCCTATCTCACGACCAATGATTATAAAAAGGCAATACAGCATATTGAAAAGCTACCGCGCAAAACAAAAGCTGTGGAGACCGCTTACCAAAAGGCCACCTTTTTACTGGGTGCCGAATATTTTAACAGAAACGATTACCCCCGGGCCGTTGATATGTTTGAAACCTCACTCCGCTATCCCTACGACAGGGAGTACATTGTAAGAGCCAGCTTTTGGAGTGCTGAGGCCTATTCCGTCGGTTTGCGTTACGAACAGGCCATACAGTTTTATCAAAAAATAGTGTTCACTTACGCCAGTGAGGTGCCTGAACTTTTCCTGCGGGCGCGTTACGGATTGGGTTATTCTTATTTTAATACAGGAGAATATGACAAGGCCCGTGTGCAATTCAGGGAATTTACCATTGCGAAAAATACGGAATTAAAGCTAAAGGCCGATGCTTTGGTGCGGCTGGCAGACTGTTATTATGTGAGTAAAGAGTATCCGGAGGCCATAAAGTATTACCGGGAGGCCCTTGCCATCAACCGGGTTGATGTTGACTATATCAGGCTGCACCTGGGACTGGTGAGTGTATTGCAGGGAAAAGGCAATACGGCACATCAGGAACTTGACATAGTAATAGCCAGGGGCATAGCGTCACGATATTACGATGATGCCCTGTTTAATAAAGCCCAGTTGTACTTCGACCAGACATTATATAATGAAGCCATCGCATTATACACCCGCTTGATGGAAGAACTGCCGCTAAGTACGTATGTCCCCTTATCATTGATGCGCCGGGCCGCAGCATATTATAACAAACAACAATATGAGCCGGCCATTGCGGATTATGTGAATCTTATTGAAAATCACACCACACATAAACAGGCATCTGAAGCCTTGCTGCCTCTACAGGATGTCCTGAATATGCTCAACCGCAGTGAAGACTTTACGGGTTATCTGGCTACTTTTAAAAAAGCGAATCCGGATACCAAAGGCCTGGAGACGGTCGAATTTGAAGCCTCCAAAAACCAGTACTTTAGTCAGGATTATCAGAAAGCCATCACAGGATTAAAAGCCTTTATTGATACTTACCCCGATGATCCGCGGGTAACAGAGGCCATGTATTACATCGCCGACGCTTCACACCGGCTGGGCAATGCGGAAGAGGCACGGCGGTGGTTTGTGAAGGTGGCTCAAAACAAGGCTTTCTGGCAATATCCCAAAGTGGTAGAAAAACTGGCAGAATTAGAAAGGGAAGAGCATAGTTTCGCAAAAGCCAATAATTACTACAGCGAGCTGGCCGGCCTGGCTTCTAATAAACGACAGGAAAATGTTGCATGGACCGGAAAAATGATTTGCAATTTTGAATTGGGAAAGTATGATTCCAGTATTTATTATAGTGAGAAACTGCTCCAAAGTGCCAATATGAGTATAAATACGGAATCCGAAGCAACACTTTACCTGGGTAAATCTTTTTACGCGAAGGGCAATTACGATCAGGCCAAAGACGAATTTCTCCATGCGATAAACACTGCCAAAGATGAAAATGGAGCCGAAGCTCAATACTTGTTGGGAGAGGTTTTTTACCAGAGTGGCGATTACCGGCAGTCGATTGAGATGCTCATTGATCTCAACAAGTTATTCCCATCCTATACAGCCTGGGTAGGTAAGGGCTTTTTGCTCATTGCCGACAACTATATTGCTTTGGAAGACTTTTTCCAGGCGCGGGGAACACTCAATTCATTGATAGAGCACTTTCCGCTGGAGCAAATTAAAGAACAAGCCCGAACCAGACTCCTTTCACTTGACCAACTGGAGCAGGAGACTGATTCTGTAGGTGTATTAGAAAAAATCCCGGACGTTTCACCATCAGATAGTTTGAATAATAATGGAAATTAAATACTACATCATATTTATACTTATCATACTGTCATTCGGGGTGAATGCACAGGAAACCAACACCTGGGAGAGACCCCAGGGCGAACTGGAGAATGTGGAGCTGGATGTGATAGGAAGCAAAGAGATAAAGCTCAATAATGCCAATCGCATATATGGACCAATCCCCCCGCAGCCGGTAAACCGGGCCACCCCTGAACTGAGTTACAGCTTCAGGAATTTTTCGTATCAGTCGGGAGATGCGGGCATCCGTTTACGGCCAAGGCCGGTGGTTGCTCAGCCAGAGTCGAAACTTTACGGTAATTACTTTAGGGTGGGGTTTGGTAACTATATTACCCCTTTGGCAGAAGCCTACCTGACCAATAAACGCAACAAAGACTATAGTGTGGGTATACACGCCCGGTACCTCAACGCATTTAAAGGTCCGGTGGATGGCAAAAACTCAGGCTCCGGCCAATTGAATACCCGGCTTTTTGGCAACATGTATGGCGATAAGGCCACAGTGTTTGGCAACCTGGCTTTCGACAGGGATAATCTGCACTATTATGGCTATCCCAAAGAAGATTCATTGGTGAATGAAGAAGACATCCGGCAGCATTTTAATCAGCTAAAGCTGGAAACGGGCATGCGGAATACCAACGATGAAGATGATTTTCAATATGATGTAAGACTGGGCTTTAGTAATATTGCAGATCACTACGCTGCACATGAAAGTGACATTTATGCCAGGGTGCGTACCGCATTGGATGTGACAGAAGATGCCATTGTACATACCAACGGAAGTATTGATTATATTTCACACAAAGATACACTGGACGATGGATCAAAGCGGCTGCTGGTGAGTGTGGAGTCGTTTATTGAATACCAGACACAAAACTTCAAACTTCAGGCCGGGGCAGAGCTGGCCTATAGTGGCGATAGCCTGGCTGGGGAAGATGGCTTGCATTTCTACCCGATGGCTGGAATTTCATATTTGATGGGTGAAGGGTTTCGGCTTTATTTGAAATTGGATGGGGGCATGAAGCTGATGTCCATGATGTCGCTGGCCGAAGAAAACGCATACGTTCCGGCAAGCATTTATCAGGCGAATGGCAATATGCTGCAACAACTCTCTACGGGACTAAATGGCCGGATTGGCAGTGACCTGGGATTCCACCTGGGAGTGAATTGGGAAAAGTGGAAAAATGCACATTTTTATAATAACCTGAATGCTGACATCTCAAAATTTGAGGTTTTGTATGATACGGGCGCTGTGTCAATATTATCCCCTTTTGCTTCCATTGAATATAATAAATCGGAGTTGTACAGGGTGTCCTTACGCGGTGACTATTA
The DNA here is from genome assembly GCA_029882675.1 of Cyclobacteriaceae bacterium. Classification (GTDB taxonomy): domain Bacteria; phylum Bacteroidota; class Bacteroidia; order Cytophagales; family Cyclobacteriaceae; genus JAOUKJ01. Next base: position 2,140 of record JAOUKJ010000178.1, on the reverse strand, counting down.
CGCTTATACCATGAGTTCCCTGGACGAAGCCTGGCACAGACCGGACTACAGACTGGCCATTACGGGCCGGATTAATGCCGGAGATAAGATTTTTTTCACACCTGAGTTGTTTGTGCTGGGGGGTATAAAAGCCCGGGGATTAAACGATGAAATTGTGCATATGAAAACGGTCATTGACCTGAATTTGGGGGTGGAATATGTACTAAATGATCGTCTGAGCGCCTTTTTAAGTATGAAAAATATGCTGGGGAATCATTATATGTTATTCAATCATTATCCCGTCAGGGGTTTTCAGGCCCTTGGAGGTGTAACTTTAAAGTTTTGATTGCATTAAAATAATTTGTGCCCCTAAAAAATAAATTTAAATTTGTAGTGAATAGAACTAAAACATATCAGCCATGTCAGACGAAAATAAAGACCTAGAAAATAAAGATGACGAATTGGAGAACGGTAGTGAAGATTGGGGAGACGATGACAATTTCGGATTACCGGAAGTAGAATATAAACCACTGGAAAGAGAAGAAGAGCAGGAAACTCCTGCTGTGGAAGAAAGTGAGGAGACTACATCAAGCGTGGAGACTACATCATATGAACCTGATGTTGATGAACCGACAGCTGATGACTATGATATACATTATGCTGATGATGAGGATGTTCCGGCCAATTATGATGAAGAACCGGAGAAGAAATCAAAGGCTGGACTGATCGTCACCATTATCATCATTGTCGTGCTGTTAGGCGGTGGGGGAGCAGGTTATGTCTACTGGTACAAACCTAAAATGGAAATTGATAATAAATATCAGGCACAGTTGTCCATCGCTGATGAGCTGTTTGGGAATAAATCGTGGACTGATGCTATAAAGGCTTATACAGTAGCTGATAGCATCAAGCCGGATGAGGAATATCCTGAAAAGCAAATTGCGATGGCTGAAACGGAAATGCAGGCTGAAAAAAAACGACAGGAAGATGAAGCCGCTCGTCTGGCTGCAGAAGAGGCCGCCCGTCTGGCTGCAGAAAAAGCTAAAACCGTGCCGGGAGAAGTTGAAACACTGACGGCCCGTACCGGAAAATATTATCTCGTTGTGACCACCAACCTGGACGGAGACCTGGCCATGGATTATGCCAAACGACTGAGTAAGCAAGGGGTAAATGCCAGGTTGCTGGCGCCGGTGGGTAAATCCAGGTATCATCGGGTGGCTGTGGCAGAAGGCGACACGCAAGCGGATGTTGAGTCTGTAGCAGCACAGTTGGGAGGAAATTACACCGGGTCATACGTTTATAAATACTGATAAAATTTATGCTATTATTTCAGATTACAGAAACTTCTATTGATACTGTTGGCATAGGAGGCGGGGCAGATACCGTGACGATTATGGATCTCTTACTTCAGGGAGGTTTTATGATGATACCCATTGCACTATTGTCACTGGCCGCAGTCTATATCTTTGCCGAAAGGGTGATGACCATCCGAAAAGCATCGGAGACTCCCGATCAGTTTATGGATAATATTAAAAACAGCGTCCAGAAAGGTGATATAAACGGAGCACGCATGCTATGTGCGCAGAATGATTCACCCATCGCCCGTATGGTGGAAAAAGGAATAAGCCGGATAGGCCATCCGTTAAAAAATATTGAAGTGTCTATCGAAAATGTAGGAAAAATTGAAATTTTCAGGTTAGAAAAAAACCTGTCCCTGCTGGCAACCATATCCGGTTCTGCACCAATGCTTGGTTTTTTGGGCACGGTTATTGGAATGATTCAGGCATTCATCGCTATAGCACAAGAGGAGGGAACAGTGAGCCCCAAATTGTTGTCAGAAGGGATATACACGGCCATGGTCACCACCGCAGCCGGCCTTTTTGTGGGCATTTTGGCTTACCTGGGGTACAACTACCTGGTGACGCGCGTGCAAAAGGTGGTGCACAGGATGGAGTATACATCTGTTGATTTTATCGATTTATTACAGGAACCGAATTAATAAAAGTACTCCCGAAGTTTTGGGAGTAGTAGGTAGTAAGGACGGAGCACATAAATGTCCGCCCTGAAAGGACAAACGATATTCGCCCTCATCCCTCTTCCTTCACACTCACCCCACTAATAACTAATAACTAATAACTGATAACTGAAATGGCACTGGGAA
>JAOUKJ010000769.1 GCA_029882675.1 Cyclobacteriaceae bacterium | reverse complement strand
ACCCCAATCCAGTGACTTTTCAAATTTCCAAACTGCAATCACCTCATTTCCCCTGAAATCAACAGTCTGTCCGCTCCCTTCCATACCCTTTACGGCCATTTTAATAGGACTGTTTTCAATAATTTGTGTGTCATAATACCCCACTTCCGTCACAAAAACCAACGAATCATTCGCACTTTGTCCAATAAGAAGTTCTTCACTCTCCCATATCCCTGATCTGTCCTGTGCGAATTCATTTAATATTCCTGCACCTACCTTTAACACTATTCCACCAACAAATTTGTTACTTTCAGCATTTCTTATTGCCTGAAGGAATGACAAATGGCCTTCGCTGTTCATCCCCGGCTCAAAACCTGCAAACCATGATCCCTCCTTTATGGTGTTTTTTACCCAAATATCCGGAATCCGGCTTCCAATATATAAAGTATCTGTGGAAGCAATTACCCGGCCTTCGTCATTGAAAACCTGAATAACCTTTATGTCTGTCGGGCGGTGTATATCATGGTGAATTTCGTCCTGATGCTCGATATCCAGTTCCTCAAGTACGCCCATCAATTGCCTTTGTATCGGGTCTGTAACCGCTGAAGTGATTAGATCTGATGTTTGCAACTGACGTATGGCATGCGTTCCGGCCAATTCTTTTGCCTGCTCATGCCGCAACTGAATAATATGTTTTATTCCTGCGATGTTTGATCGCACCAAGGCCTCCAGCCCATTTAACGCGGATTTGTTCAATGTTTTCTCCGCATTGGAATAATTTATTATACCAATGGATATCACTGGAACAATAGCAATAATAATAAAAATTAAGATTAATTTAACTTTTAGTTTCACAATGCCAACTTAACTATTATAAAAAAAATAATATACCAATACATTTCATCACATCATGTATTGGTGAAATTAACATTAAATAAAGTAATTATAAGGCGATCAAATTCATCAACTATAATCGCACTTTATCTTTAATGTAATGCAATATAATAAAGTGTTATTTAAAGTAAGTCTAAGCTGATAAAAAACTATAGCATTTTAACTACATATTGAACCAATAATTAATTTTCACTACCAATGCCCTGCTTTTTGGACCCCAGAAATCCACCTCATAATTGTCTGAATATACGATGAATAAATCAGACATGGGTTTAAAACGCCATTGCAATCTGCTGTTGATATTAAAATTATCTTGTTGCGTATTATACTGCACAAATGTCGTCCAGAAAAGTTGGCGGGAGAAATTAATTTCCATTTTAGGACTGATCAGGTATAGGCGGGCATCTCCATAGGGTATGGGGAATTTAAGGTTATTTTGAACGACATTAACGGCAAAATTACCCCATGGCTGGGCCCTGTATTTCAAACCAATGGAATATTGCACCCGGGTACCATTATAAAATGATCCATACTGCAGACCACTTTCCAAAGAAAACAACTTACGCGTATCAGATAAATACCTCAACTCCCCGTAGTCATAAAAATAGTGTCCGGTGGGCAAGGGTTCACGCTCTGTAAAGGTAAAAGGGAAAAGCAAATTACTGTGTGCATGGGTGTACGAAAAAAACAGGTTACTTGTATTGGTGAGTCTCAACTGATATTCCAAACTGACATCATTGGCAAACAATTTAAGGTCATTAACAGTAGCGTCAACAATATTGCGCAGCCCCCACTGATGCGAAATAATACCCGGTCTGTTTTCCGTATAATGGGTATAAGTAGCCTGCGTATACCAATGATGGAATCCGAGCCTGACAGTGGTGTCGCGCTCTGCATCATAATGAAACTGGGCAGGGATAAAGCCCATGTCATTAATATAATTATTTCCTACACCCGCCAGGTTTCCGTACAAACTCAGGTTTCTGCTATTAAATCCTCCACCGATATTGTAAAAGTAATTACTGCCAGATGTGCCCGGCGTAAACGCTTTCCCATACCCCCCAAATCCTCTCCATCGGCCGTCATTACT